>JBFGLD010000506.1:0-5134 GCA_041576335.1 Anaerolineae bacterium
CATAGTATCAAAAAGATTGGCAAACGTAAAATCGTAGTCACGCTTAAGGCTTAAGATTTCATACTCGGCAGCGTGAAATACTTTTTGCACAGACGGGTCGGCAAAAAATTCGGCTAAACAAGATATGTCCATGCTTAGGGGATCAACCAGATAGTCAGCTTTGTGGGTAGAAAATTGGATAAGACAGACTTTTTCGAAGTAGCTGTAGAGGCTGTCACTCTCAGTGTCAACTGCAACAATCTGCTCGCCACATAGGTGGTTGTAAAGCTGCTCCAGGTTGGATGGTGTATCTATCCAGATAGGTTGTTGTGATTGTGTTCGATTATTATCAGGTTGTAATCTAATCATATTTCTAACCCGACGGTTTCATAATTGCAGCGTTGGGTTTTCCTAAGCAGAAGGTGTTTTCAATATTGAGTGCTTGTGGTTGAAGGTGAAGCCGGCGATTTTCTTGTACTGGCCTTAATCACCATCATGATTGGTCATGATGTGCGAAACCCGCGCGTATTGAGATAAACACCTTGTAGCGCTTTGAGCCAGCCCGGTTATCTTAGCGCGTTTTGCTCACAATGGCAATATTCTTGCCCGAACATTCCCGAGGTACCTAGGTTTGATTATCTGGGTTAATCTATAATATTTAAGGCAGTTTCATCCAAAAATCAGGTCAATCACGCCCTCAAAAATAGCTATCAATGGTCTTCGTCGCATCGGAATAAAGCTGTATATGACCCTAGACGATTTACACAGCGCCAAATATATTGCCCTGAAAACCTTTCGCAAGAATGGCCGGGGAGTCGTAACGCCGGTCTGGCAAGTACCGGAAGGAGACAGACTATACGTATGGACCGGGGCGAATAGTGGGAAGGTCAAACGCATCCGCAATAATCAGCGCGTGCGCCTGGCCAAAAGTAATTGGCGGGGCAAACCAATGAGTGGGTGGGTGACAGCCCGGGCCCGCATCTTAGATGACGCTGCAGCAGAAACAGCGCAACTGCAGCGCCTGGCTACCAAGTATAGGTGGCAATTTTGGCTGCTCTATCGACTGCTGGCCATAGCGGACCACGTCGTCGTTGAGATTAGTTCAACGTAAAACAACCTGTAGTCAGCAGCTAATTCATTCTAGAACTTCTGCGCAACTTCGGACCGGCGTGTTGAACTTGTGGGACTATCGCTCTATTGGCCTCATTTGATGCCCGTGATATATTTAAAGCTAAGAAAACAGCCAAAAAAATTAGTTATGTTCGGCGTATCCAGTCTTAATGATGTCGACATATTGTGACAATTATGGAGGAAATTCTCTATGGCCGACCGAAAATTTTCAACGGATGTGGACATTAGGGCATGTTAAGGGGCGTCTCAATTGAGGTTGACTCTATAAACGTGACCAGGTATAATAGGTCATCTTGCAAAATCTACATAGTGACCTTATGGTCGCGGTAGGCAGTAATGGCGTTAAAAGGCAATCTTCGGGATTTCAGTACAACTCAACTGCTCAATTTGGTTAACTTGGCTCGAAAAACCGGTAAGCTAACCGTTGAAAAGCAAAACCAGAGGGCGGTTTTGTATTTTAGAGACGGTAGACTCATCCACTCTTCAACCAATGCCGATGACGGCCACCTCACCGCCATGTTGTTTAAGACGGGTAAGTTGAGCAAAGAACAGGTTGAAGCCGTCAACAGCCAATCAAATAGCTCATCCGATAGGGTGATCGGTAGGTATTTGATGGAAGCCAGGTTGGTGTCGAGAGATGATATTGTGCAAGGTGTTAAGGATTATATGCTGGAGATCGTATATGATCTTTTTACGTGGACAGAAGGCCAATTTCAATTTGAACAAGATGTGCTGACTGGAAACGACAGAATTACGATCCCCCTAAACTTGGATAATGTTATCCTGGAAGGTAGCCGGCGGATCCAGGAAATCGACCGGTTACAAGACGAACTGCCCGACTTGAGCAAAATTGCGCTCAAAATTACGGATAAACCGCTACGGGATGTTAAGCTAACTCAGGATGATTGGCGCGTGATCTCGCACATTCATCCCCGCAATACGGTCAAACAAATTGCCCAAAATAATAGCATGGATGAATTTCAAATTAGGAAGATTGTTTATGGCATGCTACAGGCCGGCCTGGTAGAAATAATCCAGCCGGAAGGGATGGAACCCAAGAAACGAATCCCTATGACACGGTCCGGGCGCAGAGCTGCTAGCCAATCACCTGCCGAAAAGCGCAGTGTCGTAACAAAGTTGATTGATAGAATTAAACGAATTTAGGGGTAAACCACCGTATTTAATTCTAGCCCTCCTTAATAGTCGTTAGTTTGCCTAATAAATTACAGTTGAGGTAGGTCGGTCTGATGCAAACCGTAAAAATGGTCATCACAGGACCCTTTAGTGCCGGAAAAACAGCTTTCATTAGCAGCGTTAGTGAAATCGATGTTGTCTCTACAGAACGAAAAATCTCGAGTGACGCAGAACGAGTTAAAGAAGACACCACCGTGGCGATGGACTTTGGCCGGATCACTGTAGATGATGACCTGGTACTTTATCTATTTGGAACGCCGGGCCAAAGACGTTTTGACTTTATGTGGGAAATCTTGTCTGAAGGCATGCTTGGCTTTATTGTTTTAGTCGACAGTGTTAGACCCGAAACATTCCGTGAGGCTAAACATATTTTGGAGGTCTTTAGAAGCTACGCAACGACCCCTTACGTAGTGGCGGCGAACAAGCAGGATCTGCCGGATTCCTGGTCACCAGAGGATATTCGAATTGCCTTGAAGATTGAAAAAGAAGTGAAAGTGCTGTCGTGTGTGGCTACTGACAAGGAAAGCGTAAAGGAAGTGTTGCTTGAATTGCTTTACTCTATCCTGGAGCGAATGCAAGTAGAAGAAGGATAGAACAGTTTCTTTAACAAGCGATAAAGAATTTTTCTGACTAATATCTTGCAGGCTAAGCGCGTTGGCTACCTGAAATCAAGATTAAAGTCCCTTAACCGTTGCAATAAGCGCAGTTTGGTGAGGTTTAGTAAAGTGGTTTTCCCGTAAATGTACCGGGTGGTTAGCAACTCCATGATTACGAAACACGACATGCTTGTGATAGATACACTAGCTCAATTATTGTCCCTTAGGTACTGAGGCTAACCGGTGAGTTCTATTGTTACTGACCAAGGAATTGTGCATTACGAGGCTTATGGTCGTGGGCAGCCAGTTATCCTCTTACACGGTTGGTTAGGTTCCTGGGGATATTGGTTGAGAACAATGGAAGCCCTCAAGAAGAATTATCGTTGTTACGCTTTGGATTTTTGGGGTTTTGGCGAGTCGGGTAAACGGCGCAATAGTTACTATGTCAGTGATTTTGTGAACCTGGTCGATCAATTCATGGATCGGTTGGGTATAGAAGAAGCGCCCATTGTCGGGCATTCAATGGGCGGTACCGTCGCCATCTCGTTGGCCGTAACGAAACCCAAGCGTGTAAAGCGGGTCATTGTAGTAGGATCACCTGTCGTTGGGGACTCACTAAATATTTTTCTACGTTTGGCCGGTAAGCCTTGGATTGCTTCAATCGTGTGGCATATGCCCACAGCGCTAAAACTTGGTATTAGACTATTCTCCCCGTTCGTTGTCAAAGATTGGCCTCAATGGTACGAAATGATCACCCACGATATCTCTCAGGCCACGCTCCCATCCTTCTTTTCAAGCATTAACTCTTTGCACAAAACGGATTTAAGATCGTACTTGCCGGTTATAACCAAGCCTATCATGGGTATTTATGGCGCCGGTGATAATGTTGTCCAACCGAATCAAGCCAAACTCATAGCGGCCTATGTGCCAATTTCACGAATTAAGATGATGAATGGCTCAAGGCATTTTCCTATGTTAGATGAGCCACAAGCTTTTAATGAGTACCTGGCCGAATTTCTTGCGTTTGAGTTTAATTCGTTTCCTTCAAAAACGTAGGATGTCTGCATTAGTTATATACGGTTCTGAACCGGTAAAGGCCAGGGCTCGGTATTATTGCAATTATCTTTGAACTCTAACAGATGAAGAAGATTATCATTCGGGATCAATCGCTCGTTCTCCCGTTCAATGAGCCTGCGCGAAATTTGCGCATTATGAATAAGCCACTCTGGCTTTATCAGCGAGATGTACTTAGCCCTTATTGCCGGGAAGAATTGGATTGTAGTTCCTTCGATGAAATACGTGAGTTGGCCTCTAGCGCTCCTCGAATTCTATCGGGTGAACTACTGATTTATCGTGATAATCTCTTCTTTGATGAATTCCTCATTGAAGCATTTATCCACGCTGCCCGAGGTTCGGGTAAACCTGCCCAAATTGCGTTCTCCCAACAAGATGCTGCAATAGTAACACACGCCCTGCCCCTGCAGGAAGGAATCCGCTTGAACGGGGAGGTGTATGTTGCGGACCTTTATTATTACCCCGATGGGGCCGCTTTTGCGTTAGAAAAACCTCAGCCAATCGTTGTTGATACTGAGCCTCGAGAGATGGGGTATTATCACGTGCCGACCTACATGGCGAATGAACGAGGGGACTTGGGCTTTAATGTGCCTTTGAAAGCCTTGCTTTCTATTGAAAATTGGGTTCACGTATTTATGGCCAATTGCCCGTTCGGTATCTTTGCCCACGGTGCTCGAACGGAAAAGTCCCTAGATAATTTTACAATGATGCTAAAGGTGTTGTGGCGGTCTCTACTAGAGCGAAAACAATTTCTATCTTCTTCGGCTTTGGTCTTGGTAGGTAAAAACGCTCACATTGATCCGGCTGCAGTAATCCAGGGGCCTACAATTATTGGTAATAACGTGACGATAGGGCCGGGCTCCGTTATTAACGCCTGCGTAATTGGGGATAACGTCAATATTATGCAGGGGGTTCAGCTCCTTTTAAGTGTGGTAGGTGATGGGTCATATCTGGCTTTCCGGTCGGCCTTGTTTATGACAACGCTTATGGAGAATTCAATGGTGGCCCAAAATAGTTGTTTGCAATTGAGTGTGGTGGGCCGGGATACTTTTATCGGCGCCGGTACTACATTTACAGATTATAATATGCTGCCCAACAAACCCATCAAAGTTTGGCACAAGGGCAAGCTGCAAGACGTCGGTCTGCCCGTGATTGGGGGA
>JBFGLD010000507.1:0-5131 GCA_041576335.1 Anaerolineae bacterium
AGCCGCATTGTATTCCGATGCGTAAACTTTTCCCCTTTCAAAGCCAGGAAAATAAAGATCACCAGAGGATAGATCGAGAATAGCATTGACGCCACCGACGTATCCAGCCGAGTCAAAGACCAATAATACGACAGCATGGAGACGGCGGTGGCCAGGCCGGCGATACCAGAAATCAATATACCGCGTAGACCAATCCACAATTGACCCGGAGCGGAAAGCAAAAAACTGCTTCCCAGCAAGGCCATTGTAAGCCACAAGCGGACGAATAACATGGTCGTCGGGTCAAGCCCTAACTTTATAATTGCGCTGGCTACCGGCGGGGCAATGCTGAAAGCGAGGACCGAAGTCAAGCCAAAACTCCAACCCGTCCAAGTCACGTGGCCGGTTAGAGCGCGTGTCGGCGCCGAGTCGAGTTTAGTCATGGATTACCTCCGGACGATATCGATTTCATTCCGGTTTGACTTTCTGAATTCCACGATTTTACTCGACTTATTCTTTCCGTCAACTGTGCAGTCGCTGCCACCCAAGAAGACCGTAAGTCGCTGATGTTTTGCACTTGGCCCAGCAATCATCGAATTTATTTAGTCCCCGGCGCACGTCATATTGGCTCCGGCAGCATTTTCGCCCAACAAACTCGTTCAATTCTCTCTGCAGAAGCTTGGGTTAGAAATTCTTGCACGCTCACGCAAGGTGGGGCAGCACCTCACCGGCTAGCAGCTCTAGTGAGGCTAAATCGTCCAGGTCATTGTGCTGGAGCATAAAGCGGGCAACGCCGGCCTCCTCAAATGCTTTTAACTGCTCGAGCAGTCGCGCCGGCGTGCCGCCGACAAAACCGGCCGCGTGCCAGTCGGCGAGCGTGGCCGGCAGGGCCGGGAACATCAGCCGGTGAGCACTAATCCGATTCTGCACCGCGGCCTCGTCCCGACCGATCACGAATGGGATCATTAATGACCGGCGCAGCGTGGCCGGGTCGCGGCCAAGACCGGCACAATGTTCGTCGAGGCGCTGCGATTTTTCACGGAACACGTCAAGCCCGGCATAAGAGCAGTTCCACTCGGTCGCATGTTTGGCTACGATCTGGAGGGTTTTGTCACCCTTGCCACCCATAATCAAGGTGGGCGAGCTTTGAGCCGGCGAGGGATGGTTCTCGGCCTGCTCCAGGCGATAATGGTTGCCCTGGAACGTGGTCGGTCGGCCGGACCAGAGGGCCTTTACCACGTGGGCGCCCTCATCCAGCATCTCGAGACGAATCGGATAAGGAGGAAATTCGAGGCCATACATATGATGTTCCATCGCATTCCAACCCGCGCCGAGCCCCAAATCGAGCCGCCCGCCGGAGAGAATATCTACTGCTGCGGCCATTTTAGCCAGCATTACCGGGTGGCGGAAGGTCATTGAGCAGACCATCGGCCCAAATCTAATTCTCTGCGTGCGTAAAGCCAGCGCCGTCAGCGAGGGCCACAAGGCTAGTGTGGCCCGTTCGGGGGCGCCAAAGATACCCGTCAGGTGATCCGAGCGAAAGAGCGAGCCAAAACCCAGCTTTTCGACAGCTTCGGCGAGGCGAAACAATCGTTCCCAGCTTAGATCCTCTTGACCTTCAATCATAATGCCAACTTCGGCCATTCTTCCTCCTCTTTTTTACCAAATCTCGATCGTTTTGAACGACTCGGCGTAGCTTACCTCAATTTTTTGTCCGGACCGCTGGTCCAACTCTTTCATCCACTCTAAGCTCTCCTCACCTTTGGGAAACTGACTGCGATGAGCCATACAGGCTGCCAGCTTGGTTGGGTATAAGGCGGTAACATCAATAAAAATGTCGGGATCACGCGATGTCGAAAAGAAAAACACCCGCTCCAGGCAACCCAGAGCCGCCGCGGTTTCGTTGAGCTGTTCCGGCCGGTAAAGGGGCATTTTGGACGGCATGTAAGCGTCGAGGGCGGCCTGCCCGGCGGCACGGTGGTCGGGATGAATTTGCCCCGTCCAAAACGGATCAAATGTCCATAAAGTATCTGCCTGAGACAAGCGGTAAAGCCGGGCAATTTGGGCTCGTAGCTCCAGGCTAGGTACCAGTTCGCCATCGTGATGACCAAGATTGAACGTCTGCTCAATACCCAAGATGCGGGCCGCTTCTTCGGTTTCAGCCAGGCGGGTGCTGGCCAGGGCCGGCCTGATTAGGGCCGGGTCCTGCGTCCCAATATCTCCCAGGGTGCAATTGACTGAAAAGACTTTCACGCCTCGTCGGGTTAATAGCGAAACTGTACCACCACAAATTGTCTCCAAATCGTCCGGGTGAGCCGCCACGACCATCAATCGTTTGATTTTTTCGAATACATTTATGTCTCTTAATTCAGTCATTTGATATCCCAGCGTGATTCATTAAGTTGGTATTATAACACAACTCACATTTACAATTCATCATTTCTCCTCCAGCCGCCTTCGTCAGCCGAATGACGCCGCTAAATTTAACCCCTCACCGACTGTTTTGCACCCGTGTCGTCTGGCGGTCGCCGCGACAGCCTTAACCGATTTTTATTCAAATTGTCAGATTAGAGCGAGTATTGAAGGAACATCTGCCCCTAAAAGTACAATAATGCAGAACCAACCATTATTCAGGCGTTTTTGAAGCCAAATACCCACGGCTTAAACTCAGAGGCAGTGAAAATTACATACACCACCGGCAGGAGCGGGCAATATGCGATCCTATTACTTCAAACTATTCACAAGCATCGGGTTAGCTCTTTTGCTCGGGTGTCTAAGCTTTAACGCAACGGCATGGGCCCAAAATGGTGATCAACCAATAATGTCGCCTCAAGCGGGTACCGGTGCCCCCCCTGTAGATTCGCAAGCATCGCCACAGCCCCAGCTAGTGAGGGCTTCGACTTTACCAAGTTACGCTCGGGTTATCACCGGAAGCGTACCGGTTTTTCAGCATCCTTCACATGTTTTCTCAGGGGTGGATCCGTTACGGACGTTCGATATGGGCTATGTCTGGGTAAGTCTCAACCATCCCAAACCGATCGAATTTGGCGACCAGCAGTGGTATCTCATCAATGGTGACGAGTACGTGCAAGCCGATCATCTGGAACCCTATCATGCTTCGACTTTTCGCGGTCAAATTATCTTGAAGCCGGAAAGCTTTGCCTGGATAATCTTTGATGCCTGGACCGCACCGGCCCCTGGTGAAATGCCAGGAGCGGGGTCGATGCTGCTCCAACGATATAGTACAGCAAAAATTCATGAGGTCGCGATGGTTGACGGTCGCGAATGGTACCGCGTCGAAGCGGGGCATTGGCTGGAACAAGGCATGGTCGGTGTTGTAAGGCCCAAACCGCGTCCCGAGGGCATCCAACCGGACGACAAGTGGATCGAGATCGACCTCTATGAGCAAACATTGGCGGCTTACGAAGGGGATCGGATGGTTTATGCGACGCTAGTTTCGTCGGGATTACCATGGTGGCAAACAGAAGCAGGCCTATTCCGCATCTGGGTTAAAACTGACCGGAATAAAATGAGTGGACGAGAAGGCTATGCGGATTACTATTTCTTGGAGGACGTGCCCTGGACCATGTACTTCAACCGTGACTTCGCCCTGCATGGCGCTTACTGGCACGATCGGTTTGGTATTCAGCACTCCCATGGCTGTGTCAACCTTTCTCTTGCCGACGCTAAATGGCTATTTGAGTGGACCGTGCCCACCTCAACGCGGTCCGGCTGGAAATTAGCGACAGAGGAACAGCCGGGGACATGGGTCTGGGTTCACGAGCGGATTGTCTTTGAAAAGCTCAATAAAAATCACACAATCACATACAGGGAGCCCTTGCCCTGACGGTAAAAAATTACTTACCTGGATAATAAGGTCCACCTCAGGAAAACTCGCACCCCTTTGGAAGATGTAGGTGAAGCAGTCTTGCCTCATCGCTACTTCCCGTTAGACCTTGCCCACAGCAATGATGTAAAGAACTGCTTCCTGTTCGCCATCCAACCCCAGCAGGTCATTAAGTTTATCGTCCAGGAAAGCACCAACAGCACAGGCACCCAACCCTATTGACGAAGCGGCCAGGTAGAGATTCTGCCCAAGGTGCCCCGCCTCGAGTAGCACGTAGCGGTAAGCTCGTTCCCGATATCGCCAGCGAGTACGTTGAAAGATGGCCGTCAGGACAAAGCAAACTGCGGCCTGCGCCAGCATCTCCTGGCCAATCCCGGCCGCCAATATATCAGATCGCAGACTCTCAGCCCGTAGCAGTTCCAGGGCGTGATCGGCCACCGCGTAATGGTACAACCCCGGCTCTAACCCGGTCACGTTGTGAACTACAGCGTAAGTTTCGATGGGGTAGAGCGCGCCAGCCGAGGGAGCAGCTCGCAATCCCCTGCTCGGGTCCGTAATCCCGCCGGAGGCATGCAGCAGGCGCGAGAGTTCGTCAATGGACAACGGGGCGGCAGTATACTCGCGGCGGGAGCGTCGTTGCTCAATGGCCTCCTCCAGACTCAGCCCCCGGTAACCGTCGGGGGCGGGCAGAGCGACTTGTTTTGCATCAGCGTAGGTTTTGTAGCGGGCTGGCTGCCCACCCCAGTCTAGCATTGCCCTCAGGACCGGCCAGTAGCCCGGCTTGCTTGATTGGTGGTAAAATTGGCCGATGTCACCCGGCGAGTAACTCGCAGCAACCCCGTCGGAGATTGTCGCCGGTCGCAGTCGTAGTCCCGGCAGCAGCCAGCCCAGGACGAAGCCTCCTGAGGCGGCCAGGGTAGCGAGCAAGAAACCACGTCGGCCCGGTTGTGGCCGGCGATTGGGTCGCACCGGCTGCGCCCGATCTGGCCGCCCCCTGAGTTTCCAGCGTAGAAAGGCGCTAACCCGCTCCCAGTGAAGAGTCAGGTGGAGCCCCGCTAGAATCGCGGTGATGTAACCGGCGTAGCTATGAAAAACGAATTGGTGAGAACCCCATAGATCCATCACCAATCCGGTAATTGCCGCGTAAAGGCCGCTCAGAAGCAGGGCAGTAATGACCAGGTAATCCATGTCTATTCGTCTCATCTCAGCCTCCTGGGTGAGTGTGTCCCAATTTTTAGGAACTTGGGACACTAGAGGGAATCGGGGGTATCCCCCCGCGCCCGCTTGTGCTTTCCCAAATTTTGG
>JBFGLD010000508.1:0-5117 GCA_041576335.1 Anaerolineae bacterium
GGGTCGGCGAACTGCTGCGTGCCTGGCACGAGATTATAGCCCTGTTGAACACTCGCCGTGATCAGGACTAAATCGAATATCCCGGGTCATTTCGAAATAAGGTCAGGATTTATCGGCTTGCTTCCGGTTCGTGCGCAGTCGACGAAAACCAGCGCATTAATTGCGTCTAGTCGTGGGTGAGGGGTGAAACAGAGATGTCAAATGAACTTAACGATACTTTTCTCTGTCCAATCTGTCATCAAAGACATCCGGTCGATGATCTGACCTACGGAGAGGTCATTCCAGGGCAGGTGGTCCGTTTCATTAAGCAGCATCATCCTCGTTGGTCGCGGCAGGACGTAATTTGTAATACTTGTCTTAACCATGCTAAAATGGAGCACATTCAAGATGTGCTTAAAAAGGAAAGAGGATCACTGTCAGAGTTAGACTTGGAGGTACTCGACAGCATCGGACGCCAACAACTTCTATCTTCAAATACAAACGAGTTGTACGCCCGCTCTTTAAGTTGGGGCGAGCGATTTGCCAACTGCGTAACGGTTACGATTGGAAGTTGGTATTTTTCCATACTCATTCTTCTATTCCTAATCGTGTGGATAGGGGTTAACCTTTTGTTCAGGCCGTTTGACCCCTACCCTGTTATCATACTGGCAATGATCAGTGCCGTGTTGGCCTCCCTGGCGGCTATTCAGGGGCCAATCATTCTGATGAGCCAGCGTCGCCAAGCCAAACAAGATCGTCTTCGTGCGGAAAATGACTACCGTTTAAATCTCAAAGCGGAGCTTGAGATACGCTACCTCAACGAAAAAATCGACCGGATGTTTGCCTATCAGCGGCAAGTGCTTGGAGCCAAGCCGGGAAAGGCCGGTAGAGCAGGTGAACTTAAATCCGGGTAGCAAATCCTGGCGTGTCTAACGGTAATACGCAGCCAACCAGATAAAGGAGCAAAGTTATGGGCGGTTCAATCCCGTTATTTAGCGTGCGAGGCATCATTATCCGCATGCATATTACCTTTCCCCTGATTCTGATTTGGGCGGCCATATGGTTTGGGGCGGGGCGTGGATTAAGCGGAGCCGTTTTTGGCCTCATCGTCACCAGTCTTTTGTTTGTTGTGGTTATACTTCACGAGCTAGGACACAGCTTTGCAGCCCAGTACTACGATATACCGGTAAAGGAAATTGTTCTTCTTCCCATCGGCGGCATCGCCCAACTGGCGCGTTTTCCCGAAAAACCGGTCCAGGAGTTTGTGATTGCCATCGCCGGACCCATGTTCAATTTCGTTTTGTCGATTCTTATGGTGCTTATTAGTTTACTCCTGCGGCAGGATATTGAGTTGACCAGTCCGGCTAATATTTTAGGCAGTATGGGCGACCTCGGCCTGCAGCCAATCTATAACTATGTCTTTTTTTCTAATCTTTTTCTGGGCATTTTTAATTTACTTCCAGCCTTTCCGATGGACGGGGGACGGGTGCTGCGAGCTTTGTTGGCCAGTCAAATGGAATACAGCCGGGCCACGGCCATCGCCGTTTCCATTGGTCAGGCTTTGGCCTGGCTGCTGGGCTTATGGGGCTTCCTGGGTGGCGGGTTCTTCCTCATTCTAATCGCCATTTTCATTTATTTAGGCGCAGGCCAGGAGGGGCAAATGGTCCAGGTCCGACGGGTATTGGGCGGCTTAACGGTTGAGCAGGCCTACTCGCGCCGGGCACAGACCCTTGAACCTGGCTCACCCCTGAGCGCTGCAGTAGAGTTAACTTTGAGTACCTTTCAGGCCGACTTTCCTGTGTGCGAAGGCAAACAACTGGTCGGCCTGCTGACCCAATCGCGGCTGCTCGAAGCTTTGGGTAAACACGGCCCGGATTTCCCGGTCAGGGAAGTTATGTTGAGTGATGTCACGCCTGTGACGCCGCACGACGAAATGTTCGCCGTCCAACAGCGGCTGGCCGAGAGCAGCCTGGATGCGCTGCCAGTAGTCGAGGCCGGGCAATTCCTTGGTCTCATCACCAGCCGGGATATCAGCGAGGTTTATCGCTTAGTTTCGAGTCAACCAAACTTGATCGCGGCCAGGCGCGCCGGGTAGTGAGCCGACAGCGCGGCAAAAGTTATTTTAAGAGAATTGTAATCTATCCTTAAGAAGGGTGTAAGGATCTCCACCTATCCTGAAGCAAAGGTAATAACCGATCAAAACAGAATTCAGAATACGGGAGATAAAAGTACACCATGAAATTACGAACGCTTGTGATCATAATTGTGGCCTTGATTGGTTTAGGGATCGTTGGTTCAATTGCTTGGTATTTGGCATCACCCCTGTTTATTAACAATACGGTCGATGAAGCTTTTCCATTTGATTTACCGAACCAAGCCGAGCTAGACGTTTTGTCGGACGCTGAGATGAAGGCGATGGAAGCCGAATTTATGGCAGCCTTACCAAGTGAAGCGGAAATGGCCTCGCTGTCGCCGGCAGCGCAGCAGCAGCTAGAAGAGAATGTGCTCACTGCTGCAGCCGTGGTCATGGCCGACAAGGTGATGGATGAGACGATGATGGAAGCGACGGCCGAGTGGGTCGTCGTCGGGCAAGGCCAGTTTGTGGGCGCCGATAGTTTCCATCAAGGTTCCGGTAAGGCTGCGATCTTTCAAAAAGGCGATCAGCAGGTTCTACGCTTTGAATCATTCAATGTTACCAACGGTCCCGATCTACACGTTCTCTTAGCGACGAATCCTAACCCCACGAATCGCTCAGACCTGGGCGATTATATCGACCTGGGCTCGCTCAAAGGGAACGTTGGGAATCAAAATTATGAGATTCAGCCCGAGGTCGACGTGTCTCAATACAACAGCGTGGTCATCTATTGCATGCCTTTCCACGTGGTATTTGCGACGGCGCCGCTGAATTAAGTGCAGACCCATCCGGAAAAATTCGTTGAAGCTTACACGTCCACTTGCGAATAGGGACAAAATCGCGCCTGGACGTGTCTTACGGTTCGAATCTAAAAATACGGACGTAGGAGGGAACGCAGTGCCATGACGAGCCAAAAAATAACCAGGGATTTAAAGTTTTTAGAGTTATTGGCTGCTGATATCGAGGCCTACTTGATGAGCGATACGATCTTCTGGAAGACAACTGAGGTGGATCTTCCGGATTTGACTTTGGGCGGCTATTTGATGCGCCAGCACCGGCTCTTAGCCCTACGCGATACGCTGTTAGATCCGGCGGAACAAGCGCGCTTAGATGCAGCTGTCCGGCAATTCGACCGGGCGCTTGACGAAAAGGCTGTCCTGTTTGAAAAAAAGGCGCAGCGGGAGCTTGAAGCACGGCTGCGCCAGTGGGCTGAATATTTGAAGGAACTTGAGGAGGAAGAGTCTGACAATGCGGCTTATTACAGTACGGCTGTTGAAGTGCGGGCGATAATTGCGGCTCTGGCCGATAAATTGCAGGCGAATTCCTATCACGTTGCGCCGAAAATTTATCAGAAAATCGAAGCGCTGGATCAGAAACTTCGTCAAAGCTGGCAGATGAACGATTTTGTTTGGCCGGCCAGCTGGCAGCCGGCCTATCCGCAGGCCAGGTATTGGTGGTTATTTGGCCAACCTGCCTGAGAAAAGGCGACCGGCACTCAAAAGAGTTCAAATTTAGACCAGATTATCTGAGTCTGTTTCGGAAAAGTACCGGTCGCCCGGAAACTCCAAAATCAGTCGCTTAGACTGCGAGCAACAGTGTGTTTCTGCGAGGAGGAAAAATAAATGCCGGAAAAATGGTACAAAGTGGCAGATGTCGACGACCTGCCGGTAGGCCAGGTGACCACAGCGGTGGCCGGTTTTATGGCTGTCTGTCTTATTCATACGGCCGAGTACGGCTACACGGCTCTTGACAATCGCTGTCCTCATCAGGGCGGCCCGCTGGGGGAGGGGCAAATCGATGGCCAATGGCTCATTTGCCCCTGGCACGGCTACGAATACGATCCGCAGACTGGAAATCCCCCCGCAGGATATGGTGACTGCGCCAAGCCCTTACCGCTGGAAACTCGCCCGGATGGAATTTATGTGCGGGTCTACGAACCGGAACATGAACCCACTATCTCCGACCAACTGGTGCAAGTGATGACGGATTGGGGCGTCGATACTGTTTTTGGAATGGTTGGTCACAGCAACCTGGGCTTGGCTGATGCGCTGCGCCGAGCTGAAGAGGCGGGTCAGCTGCGCTACTTTGGCGTACGCCACGAGGGAGCTGCTTCGTTTGCCGCAACCGCATACGGCAAATTAACCGGTCGTCCGGCAGCCTGTTTGGGAATAGCCGGCCCGGGCAGCACCAATCTGCTGACCGGCTTGTGGGACGCCAAAATGGACCGGGCACCGGTGTTGGCCCTGAGCGGTCAGGTCAATACGCAGGTGCTTGGCCCCGGTGCCTTTCAGGAAGTCGATTTGTATGCCGCGTTTGATGCCGTTCGTACGTGGGGACAAACTGTACTTAGCAGCAAAAATGCCGGCGATTTGATGGCGTTAGCCCTGAAACACGCCGTGGTTGAGCAGGGCGTGGCTCACCTTATTCTACCGGACGAAGTTCAAGTTGCGCCGGCTCTCGACCCGCTGCCGCCGGCACCCCAGCACGGCCGGGTCTCTACCATCGAAATAACACCCCCGGCTGCCGAACTGAATGAAGCCATCGAACTCATCCGGCTGGCCGAGCGTCCTACGTTAATCGTTGGACATGGTGCCCGGTTCCATCGAAAACAGATCATCGAATTTGCCGAAAAAATTGATGCCGCAATCATTACAACTTTCAAAGGCAAAGGCATTGTCCCGGATAGCCATCCGCTAGGATGTGGCGTCTTGGGTCGAAGTGGGACACCCGTCGGCAGCAGCATGATGGGCCGCAGCGATTTACTTATTGTGCTCGGGGCTTCTTTCTCAAACCACACCGGCATTTCCCTCAAAAAGAAGACGATTCAGGTTGATATCGACCGCATGACCCTGGGAAAATTCCACCCGGTTACGGTGCCGCTCTGGGGTGAGATTGGCACTACCCTAAAAATATTTTGCGAGCGACTCGACAATGCGGAACGTCCTCAAATTAGAGAAGACATTGCCAAACGCTGGGCCTACTGGCGTGGGGGAGAAAGAGAACC
>JBFGLD010000509.1:0-5111 GCA_041576335.1 Anaerolineae bacterium
AAAAGTCATGTCAGCACTGGCCTGGCCCTGGCTGCCTGCCGGCAGTGTCATCGGGTCCGTTTCTACAACGCCGCTACCCTGGTCAACGAGCTCATCCTGGCGCAAGAGCAACATCGTCTGCCCAAATTCCTGGCCACCGCTCTCAAGCAAAATCTGATCGTCCTGGATGAGTTGGGCTTCATCCCTTTTTCCACTGCCGGCGCTCAGTTGATGTTCCAATTTTGCTCCACCCTGCACGAAAGGGTGGCCTTAATTGTCACCACCAATTTGAAATTTGCCGACTGGACCCAGGTCTTTGGTGACTCAAAGCCAACACAACGCCACACACATCGAACCGGTGACTCCCCAGGTCACCATCATTGATCCGACACACCCCTTCTTCGGCCGAACCTTTCCCCTGGTGCGTCGAAATTCTCCTGGTGGCCAACCCCACGTCATTGTTTTACTCCCCAATGGACAACACCGTCAGGTGCCTCAGAGCGTAACTGATTTCGAGGTCAACCCGCAGGCTCTGCAACCGACCCTAGTTCGACCCCACTTGCCGGTCATTTCCGTCCGGACTATTCTCCCTCTAGCTCGCCTGGTAAAGACCAAAATTCGGGCCGGAGAGGAGAAGTTCTATGAGCAATCAGATCCTGGAGACAGTCAAGGCACCCCCTTTGTTGCCGAACAAGCCCCCCGGCCCCCTGCCGAGGGTGTGGCCTCACCTGACGATGCTTCAACGTCAGCACCTGGCCCAGCAGCTGGCCTACCTCATTCGGCGCTATCGTCAAGTGGCCCCGAAGGAGGACAATCATGACCACCCTTGAGTATATCAGTTCCAAAGTGACTACCAGCCATCAAGCCAAATTGGCCTACGTCTATGTCCGCCAATCATCCCTGGTGCAGATGCTCCGACACGGTGAAAGTACCGAACTCCAGTATCACCTGGTGGAACGGGCCGTCCAACTGGGCTGGCCCCGAGAGCGGGTTAAAACCATTGACGAAGATCTAGGCAAATCGGGGGCCTCAGCCGTGGATCGGTCCGGCTTTCAATCGTTGATGACCGAAATCGGGCTGGGTCGGGTCGGATTGGTCTTGAGCTTCGATGCCTCTCGCCTGGCTCGGAATAACAGTGATTGGTATCAACTACTGGAGTTGTGCTCGATGTTCGGCACCCTCATTGCCGACGGGGAAAGCTTGTATGACCCCCGGCTCTATGCCGACCGAATGCTGTTAGGCCTCTCCGGGATGATGAGTGAGGCTGAGTTACATCACCTCAGACGACGCTTACAGGCCGGCGCCTGGAACAAAGCCGAGCGCGGGGAACTGCGTCTGGCCCTGCCGGTCGGGCTGAGGCGGCTTCGAGACGGGACGGTGACCTTTCATCCCGATGAAGAAGTCCAGGCGCGGATCCGATTAGTTTTTTCTAAATTCAAAGAGTTGGGCACCGCTAAGGCCGTGGTCCGCTATCTCCAGCAAGCAGGCCTGTTGTTGCCGGCCCGTCCGTTACAGGGTCCAGCTCCCCATGAAGTCGTCTGGCACGAAGCCCGCAGCAGTATGGTGCTGGCGATCCTCAAGAACCCGGCCTATGCCGGGACCTATGTCTACGGCCGGATTAGTCAAGACCCCACTCGCCGCAAACCGGGCCGACCCCATACCGGGCTGGTCCGCAGTCCAATTGACAAGTGGCCCATCGTGCACCATAATGCCTATCCAGCCTATATCAGTTGGGAGGAGTTTTTGGCCAATCAAGCTCAACTGAAAGCTAATCAGAACAAATACCCAGATCGTCCCGGCGCGTCTCGCAAGGGTCAGGCCCTGCTCCAGGGGATTATTCGCTGTGGCCGCTGTGGAGCCAGGATGCGTTTGCATTACTCGGGACCAAAGGGCGATTTTCCGGTCTATGGCTGCAACGCGGCCCGCAGTGAATACAATGCTCCCCGCTGTCAAGAAGTCCGGGGCCTGGGGCTCGACCCTGAAGTGGAACGGGTGGTGTTAGCGGCCCTGGAACCGGACCAAATTGAGTTGGCTTTGGCCAGCCTGGAAGCGCTGGAGCAAGAATATGCCACGTTACGCCATCAGTGGGAGCTCCGTCTGGAACGGGTCCGCTATGAAGCCGAACGAGCCCGGCGCCAGTACAACAGCGTTGAGCCTGAAAACCGGCTGGTCGCCCGCAGCCTGGAACGGGACTGGGAACAAAAGCTCCGGGCCGTTGAACAGCTCGAACAAGAATATCAAAGCTGGCAACAGCAACATCGTTTGGCCTTAACCCCCGCCGACCGCCAGGATATTCTGGAGCTGGCTCAGAACTTACCCCGATTGTGGCAAGCTGAGACGACCAGCGCGGCGGATCGGAAGCAGATGATCCGGCTGGTCATCAACGAGGTGATCGTTGACCAACATCGCCAACGGGGGCAGGTCTGGTTTCAGATCAACTGGCAAACGGGCGCGGTGACGGAACATTGGTACAAACGTCGGGTCATTAGCTATGAGCAACACGCCGATCTGGAAGCCTTGGAACAGCGGCTGCGCGACCTCAATGGTCAACAGAAGATGGATCAAGAAATTGCCGCTGTCTTAAATGCTGAAGGCTTTCGGACGACCAAAGGCCAGCCCTTTGATGTCAAAACGATCTGGTTGCTACGCAAACGTTGGAATTTACCCCCCACCAAACCCCATGGCCAGTGCCCCACTCAATGGGACGCTGGCACTTATTCGGTCGAGGGAGTCGCGAGGGTGGTGGGGGTGCATTCCAGCACCATCCACAAATGGCTTCGGCAAGGCAAGCTGGTCGGCCAGCAATTAGGTAAGGGACTTCCCTGGAAGATCCCCCTGACGGAGACACAAATTACGCAGTGGCGAGAGTACGTAGCTCAGAACCGCCGCCCCAAGCAAAGAGACAGGGATAGTTATCCACGAATCAATCATTCCAGCCAGGAGGCATTATGACAGTTTCGAGGATGAACAACTCACCGCGGCCCTGCTGGACCGCTTAACTTGCCGGGCCCACATTCTGGAATTCATTGGCCAGTCCTTTAGATTTCGCCAACGACTGCAACAAGAGGCCCACTCCTCCTAATGACCGGCTTAGCCTGTGGACTTGTGGACAACTCTGCGAGATTGTCCACAATGCCCACAGGCCCTACGACGACGGCGGCGGTCGCGTTATCTCGGAAGGAGGTGCTGTCATTTTCAATTATTAAGTGCTGCTCTTTTCAATTATTAAAGTACAACTCAAACCCATTAGGTGCTGTTGTTTTCGATTAAAAAGTGCTGTCTTTTTGGTTTGACAAAAACAAAAATTGGCTGATCTGCAACGTAAAGGCCAAAAGGATAAACACCAATGGGTTCGTAAGATGGTTGCTCGTCGCCGTAAAACGCTAGCTGTCTGTCAAAAATGTCACAATGACATTCATTACGGACGCTATGATGGTCCTGCACTCTCGACATAGGTTACTGGCGAGCCACGTGAGACGGAAAGCGTGCGCCGTGGTACGCACAGAGAGAATAGTCACCGGAGGTGACCGGCGTTCAGGGTAAATGACGCCGAGGTGAACAACTTACCTGGATCCGAAAGGGCGAGGGGACAAGAGCATGTTTGTAAAGCGGGGGACAGTAGAAGACGGGTATGCTGTGGTCCCGCAACGCCTGAGCGATAAGGCTAAATCTGGATTGGCTGAACCCCAATGTCCGGTGGTGGAATCTCACACCCATCGGTAGCCCGTCTGAAATCCGATGTCATCGGTAGTGACGAGTTCCGCTTTCTCTCGTCATACACCCTGACCGATGAGCGATGTCTAACGAAGACATTTAAGGGCGTGAATGGGGAGCCTAAGTCGCTCTAGAACATTCCTCTGTAACGAAACACGGGATCGCCTACCGGCCGAGAGGCCCACGGTGACGGAGTTCGAATAGTACCCAAATGCGTCGCTGTAATGGCGGCGATACAGGCGGACTGTAAAGTGTGCCGTTGGCCCGTTTGAACCACTGACCGCGTGAGCCAGTAAAGTGGGAGGGTGGGGGAAGTCGAACAGGTGACCTGATCGTTGGCAGCCACGCGGTACGCGAGATGCGAAATGCCTTACTGGAGCCATCAGTCAATCCGTTTGCGGACATAGGTCACTGGCGAGCGCAGTCAGATTGAAAGACTGATGCTGCGTTCTGCGAGGGGGTGTTGGAAAAGCGGTGTCTCTGACACGCAGCTCGTTGGCATCCTACTCGACGCTCATGCGTGGTTCTGTGGGCGAATGTTGGAAAAGTGCCACTGGTTGGTAACTCGCCGGCATTCGACCCGACCGCCCGGCGGGTTCGGAGGGGGGCGATTGCAATCGCAGGTTATGCTGCTCGGTGGTCGCCTACCCTACCTGTAAGCCAACATCGCCGGCCGGCCCTTGTTTTTCACCACCTGAGCAACTTTTGTCATCAATTGGTGGTGTTTTTTATTTCTGGTCTGGCAAACCAGGAGGTAAGCGTTGGGGGGGATAGCCAGGCTCTGCCACATCTCCCGCTGGGCCCATAATGACCCGAAAAAGATTACAGTTTTCGGCCGGGTAGGGGAGAGTGTGTTGGTGGGCATACTATTATATAGAGGTTAAATGCGCAGCTCTTTCAGCGGGGCTGTTACGTTGCCTCACCGCCTCGCTGGGCTTCCCAGAGGGGCGACAACTCCGCGTCATGCTGCACAAAGTATTTGAATGAGTTGTAGGTCAGTGGTTTCTCCAGTTGAGGGTTGATGATTTTTTTTACAGCCGCCAGGTCTAAGCCCAGCCCTAAGTAGCGTTTGATCTGGTCTTTGTAGGGGTCAAGGGTGCGGGTTTTGTTCTTGCTGCCTTTGGGCCGGCCCAATATTTTGCCTTTGGCTTTGGCAGCGGCCAATCCCTGTTTGGTTCTGAGTGAGATATACTCGCGCTCGGCCTCGGCAAAATAACTGTAGATGGCCAGCAGCAACTTGGTATGGGGGCCGGTGGTCGAGAGTTCGGGTTGCCGGACAAAAACAATGCTGACCTTGTTTTCACTGAGGGCGTTGATGATGTTGAGCGTCTCGAGCATATTGCGGCCGAGACGACTAAGCTCGGCCACGATCAGGGTGTCTCCCTCTTGAAGTTTTGAGAGCAACTCATCAATACGAC
>JBFGLD010000510.1:0-5106 GCA_041576335.1 Anaerolineae bacterium
CCGCCGCACTGATAGGCACTGCTTATTTTCTATTGGCACTGACCTATAGTATGGTTACTCCAATTTTCGAATCGCCCGACGAATTGTGGCACTATGCTTTTGTTTGGCATCTGGCCCGGACTTGGGAACTGCCTGTGCAGGATCCGGTCCGGCCCCAACTGTGGCAGCAAGAAGGCAGCCAACCCCCCTTATACTATGCCCTAGCCGCGCTGCTGACAACACCGATCACTGCCGACGATTTTCCAGCGCTGATCTATCGCAATCCCCATGCGGACATCGGTGTTGTTACAGCCGATGGGAATGCCAATATCGTCGTCCATACCCCGGCAGAAAATTGGCCCTGGCAAGGAGCCGTATTGGCTATTCATCTGGCCCGTTTCTATTCGGTTTTGCTGGGTACCGGCACGGTTATTTCCGTTTATGCTTTGGGACTGACCCTCTGGCCCAAGCATCCCTCCGCCGCCCCGGCGGCCATGGCCTTCGTCGCTTTTAACCCGATGTTCCTTTTTATTTCCGGCTCTGTGAATAATGATAACCTGATTACGTTTTTGGCTTCATTGACCCTGTGGCGCCTGGTCCGTTTGGTCGTGGAACTCACAGGAGATCATAAAACCTCAAAAGCAATTCCCTGCCGCCAGTTCGTAGCCCTAGGTGTCCTGGTTGGCTTGGCTGCTTTGTCCAAAGTCAGCGGCTTAGGCTTAGGCGGATTGGCCGGATTAACGCTGTTGGGCGTGAGTTGGTCTCGGCGCAGCTGGCGGCTCGCGCTTATTGGGAATAGCATCGTCGGCTTGGTCGCCTTGGCAACTGCTGGTTGGTGGTATTGGCGTAATGTGCAGTTGTATGGGGACTGGAGCGGAACGGAGAATATGATTGCCATCATGGGCGGGCGACCTATCCCTCCAACCGCGGGCCAGCTTATGGCTGAGATTCCCGGCCTCACGCGCTCGTTTTGGGGCTTGTTTGGCTACTTTTCCGTGCCAATGCCGGCCTTCTTATACGGGCTTTTAAACCTAATACTGTTGAGCGGTCTGTTGGGACTGCTGATGGGCCCATTGTCCGACCACTCCAAACAAACGAGGCCGACTCGCCTTCGGCAAGCTTGGCCGGTGCTGCTTGGTTGGCTGGTCATCCTGCTCGTCGGGTTCATGCAGTGGACGTTACGAACGCCCGCCACCCAGGGTCGACTGCTCTTTCCGGCTGTGGGCGCACTGGCCGTCCTGTGGGCCGCCGGCTGGGTAATACTCATACCCTTTCGCTGGCAGATCTTCCCTGCGGTGGCAATGTTTGGCCTGGCGGCGTGGATCCCGTGGGGAGTCATTGGTCCGGCGTATGCCCGTCCACCGCTCGTCGCCACGCTTCCCCCGTCGGCCCGACCGTTGGATGTGACCTTTGGCGCTGATCTGCTCCATTTGTCCGGGTACGAGGTCGGGCCGGCAGCGGTTCAGCCCGGTGAAGCGCTGCCAGTCACCCTGTATTGGTCTGGCCTTAAGCCTATTGACGCTGATTTTACCGTCTTTGTCCATTTGCTGGACGAATATGACGTTGTCATCGCCCAACGAAACGTTTTTCACGGTCCCGGCGTATATCCGACCAGCCAATGGAACGCCAAAGAATTGTTTCGTGACAGCTATGTGCTGCGCCTGCCCCGCACGACCTACGCCCCAACCAAGGGCCGCTTAGAAGTGGGAGTATATGACCATAACACCGGGGTCCGACTTGCGGCAGCGGACGGGAATAGTGTTCGTTTTGGCAGTATCGAGATTTTGCCGCGCCGGGACGGAGAGTTTCCTAATCCCCAGATGCTGATGTTTGAGGACAGCATTACCCTGGTGGGATATGCGCTAGATCGTCGGCTGGTAACTGCAGGTGAGACTTTTAACCTGACGCTCTATTGGCAGGGCCGGGGCATGCCTCGGGCCGACTATAAGGTCTTCGTTCATTTGGTCGGGCAGGATGAAAACCGTGTCGCCCAACACGATAGCCAACCGCAAAACGGAGCGGCACCTACATCACGATGGTCGCGGAAGCAGGTTATTTCCGATGAGCACGCCTTAACGATTGCGTACGGGGCGCCAGCGGGCACCTACCATATCATCATAGGACTATACGAAGGCATTACCGGCCAAAGGCTTCGTCTGCTTCGCGATGGTGAGACAGCGGTCCAGACAGATGCGGTTACGCTCGGCGGGATTCGGCTCATTCCTGAAGAGTATAAACCGTAACGGGCGGGCTGCTTTCGCTCAGCGCGCCTGACTCTTGCCCCGGCAAGCGCAGCCGGATTCGTAACGCGGTAATTTTTCCTACCAACCAACAGCATTCTCAATATGGTTGATCCGGGGTAGGCCAGGCCCGAGCTGCACACCAATCACGTCGATACGCCACGACGGCGGATGAACGGAGTACATCGCCTGCACATAAATTTGGGCTAGTTCGATCAGGCGGGTTTGCTTAGCCGTGGTAATGCTCTCTTCGGCGCTGCCAAAGCGCTGCCCTCGGCGCGTCCGCACTTCAATAAAAACGAGCCTATCCTCCTCGCGGGCGATGATGTCTAACTCTCCGGCGGCGCAGCGCCAATTACGTTCAATAATGCTGTAGCCCTTTTCGACAAGATAAGCTGCGGCCAGGGCTTCACCCTGCCGGCCCGTTTGCTTACGGTTGTTCATTTGGGCGCGCTAAGTCATTTATTTGCTCGATAAATTGCTCAATTTGAACAGGCTTGGTAATAAAGTTGGCTGCCCCAGCCTTCAATGCCGCCTCCTTATTATGACGCGATGTCCAGGCTGAGAGAACAATGATCGGAATATGGGCCAGATCCGAATCGCTCTTAATACGCTTTGTTGCTTCAATTCCGCCCATGCCATGCATCCGCAAATCCATCAAGATCACATCAGGTTTCCATTCATAAGTCTTCTGGATACCTTCTTCGCCGTTGCGAGCCACAGCAACCTCATGCCCGGATAATTCAAGCATTTGTTTCATGATATCTCGCTGGGATGTATGATCTTCAACATATAAAATTTTCATCCTGTGTCTCCAGTGAACGATTTGTATTTGGCACGGGGAATTATAGAATCAAACCTTTTTTGCAGTCGAACCAAGGATTCGGCCAGCGGATCATTTCGTTTTAAAAGCTGTTGGCCCTTATTATATTATAGCAAGTTCATTTTTTTTAGGAAGGGTAATATATAGGAAATTATAGCTAATCAACACCTTAACCCGTAGAGTCCGGCCAAAATCCGTTCCAAAACGCCAGATATAACGGTGGCCATGGTCGGGAAAACTATATTATAACGGTAGCCAACCGTCTCTGCAACAGCGTGCATCGGCATCAAGATTCATTGACAACTAGACATAATTATGTTATAGTCAGGTTGTTATGTAGTGTTATTATGTAATCTAAATGACCATCTCAAAACCCTAATCACCTCATGTCATCATTACAACGTGTTGATGAACTTAATATTCTCACCCGAGCTAAATATCCAATCATCTATATCGTCTCCTGGGAAGAACGCCGGATCGAGGATATGCTGCGTGAGGTCGCACTAAACCGGCGCAAAAAGCTATACGGCTGGACCTTGACCAACGGTATCGCCCCTCTCGATCTGGTTCAAGCCCATCCGGTTGATCCGTCGACACGTGATCCGCTGAATGCATTGAATTTTATTGCCCAATCTCAAGAGGCAGCCATCTTTCTCATAAAGGACTTACACCCTTTTTTAGAGGATTCGCGTGGGGGACTCGATCATCCTGTCATCATTCGTCGCCTGCGCGATATTACCAACGAATTAAAGGAGAGTCGCAAAACCCTGATTATCCTTTCGCCGATTCTGCGCTTTCCGGCCGACCTGGAAAAAGATATCACCGTTTTGGATTATTCATTGCCCACCCTGGACGAACTCGAGCTTTCTCTGGATCGCGTGGTTCGTTCCGCTCGTGAAATTGCCGGGGTTCAGCTCAAGATGCGGTCGGAAGAGCGGGAACGGGTTCTCAACGCCGCCCGCGGTTTGACCTGCATTGAAGCGGAGAACGTGTTCGCCAAGAGCCTGGTGATGGGACGGCGGCTCGATTTAACGATTATCGTGGCCGAAAAAGAGCAGCTTATTCGACGCTCTCGGGTGCTGGAATATTATGAGTCGGTCGAAGGTTTCTCTCACGTCGGGGGCATGAATTTGGTAAAAGAGTGGCTGCGCAAACGCGGCATGGCTTTTACTGAAAAGGCGCGACGTTTTGGCTTGCCGGAACCAAAAGGTCTACTACTGCTGGGTGTGCAAGGCGCCGGTAAGAGTTTATTGGCCAAGGCTGTGGCCAGCCAATGGCAGTTACCGCTGCTGCGCCTAGATTTGGGGCGCGTTTTCAGTGAACTGGTTGGCTCATCGGAACAGAACATCCGTACTGCTCTCCGATTGGCCGAGAGTGTCTCCCCCTGCGTGATGTGGCTCGATGAGATCGAAAAAGGATTAGCCGGATCGTCCGGTGCCGGAACAGCAGACGCCGGCACCTCTGCGCGCGTGTTTGGCAGCTTGTTAACCTGGATGCAAGAAAAAACATCGCCGGTGTTTGTCATAGGTACGGCCAACGACATTGCGGCGCTGCCACCCGAACTTTTGCGCAAGGGTCGCTTTGATGAAATATTCTTTGTTGACCTGCCGCAGCTGCAGGAACGACGCGAAATTTTTGCCATTCACCTGGCCGGTCGCGGTCGAGACCCGCTGGATTATGACTTAAATCAACTCGCTACGGACTCCGAAGGCTTTAGCGGTGCAGAAATTGAACAGGTCATTATTGATGGCCTGTATGACGCATTTGAAAATGGTCGTGAACTAACCAACGAAGACCTATTTCGCAATTTGAAGAATACGATCCCGCTCTCCCAAACGATGGAAACCAAAATCACGGCTCTTCGCCAGTGGGCGCGCAACCATGCTCGTCCTGCGTCCAACCCTCCCTCGCCTCAACCGCTCTTACCTACCCGAGAGAACGGGTTGCGCCACATGGAGTTGGGGTAATACTTCAATGAACAGGGCGGCTGGCTGTCCGTTGTTCATCGTAAACACTGATTATGATTGCACATACACTCAGAGGTCCACATAACCTATACCGTCG
>JBFGLD010000511.1:0-5100 GCA_041576335.1 Anaerolineae bacterium
CACAAGAAATATGCCCTCAGTCGTTCGTTTGCTCTTCGCTCACTGACCCATTCGCTGGTTCTCCGGGTGACTATCCCCCTGCTGGCCGGCCTATTGGGGGCTGTACAGCTACTGCCTCTGCTTGAACTGGCCCAATTTAGCAATCGTGCGCTCAGCTTGGGCCAGGCGGCAGAGTATGCTGTCTCCCCCCTTCAGCTCATTATCGGCCTGTTTCTGCCTTCGCCGCAAGCCGGGCACGAACTGATCATTTATTTGGGTCTGGTACCCTTGCTGTTAGCCCCATTCGGTTTGACCCGGGGCAACCGCTGGAGCTGGTTCTACGCAAGTTTGTTTATTTTAACTATTTTGTTTGCCCTGGGACCAAATACACCGGTTCACAGCCTATTTTATTACTTCGCTCCCGGCTTTCGTTGGGTACGCACCCCCGCCCGAATTTATTTTGTGGGCACGCTGGCCGTCGCAGTTCTGGCCGGTTTTGGCATTGACCGCTTGCCGCAGCTGCATGGTTCAGCCAAGTTGGTGAGATGGTTGACCCGCCTGACGATTGCCGTGGGCAGTTTGGCTCTTCTCGTGAGCCTGGGGTTAGCCACAGGCTTTGGCCAGGTTAACCGGGCCGTCTTGGCGTTGGGGCTTTTGGTCCCGGCCGGCCTGATTCTAAGCCTATTGTGCGTGCGGCGCATCATTCCCGCCAAAGTCGCCGTTGCGCTGCTGGGGATGTTACTGTACCTCGATCTCGTTTCATTCGATCTGTCGCTCATGCGATTCGTTCCGCCTGCCGAGGCCCTCGCTCCCGGTCGCCCGGCGGCCGAGTATCTTGCTCAAAAACCAGGGCTTTTTCGGATTTACTCACCAAGCTACAGCCTGCCAATGCAGACCGCTGCGGCGGCTGGACTCGCTCTGGCAGACGGGGTTGAGCCGGTTCATCTGGCTGTTTATGACCGATTTATGGCCCGGGCCGGCGGCTATGACGACGACAGCTTTTCTGTTCCCATTCCCAATTTCGGAGGAAAGCCGCTCGAGTCCGCTCTAAAAGAGACCGAGCCTGACCTCAAGCTGCTGGGGCTGCTTAACGTAAACTATCTCGTCTCTGCCTTTCCCATGCCCTGGCCAGGCTTAACCCTGGAAAAAGAGATCGAGGGTACTTTCATCTACCGCAACGAACTGGCCATGCCTCGGGCTTGGGTTGTGAGGCAGCCGGTGTCAGCGGACGCGGACTGGCTCGCTCAATTAACGGCCCTGCCCCTGGCCGGCACCGTTATCCTCGACAGCGGGCCGGGACACACAGCCGGAGATCAAGGCGACTCGAGTCTATCTCACGGCGCCAAGATCATCCGTTACTCGCCGAATCTAATCGAGATCGAAGTCGACCAACTGACTGAACCCGGTGGCTGGTTGGTTCTAAGTGAAATTTGGTATCCGGGCTGGCAGGCACATGTGAACGGCTCGCCACAGCCCCTGGAAAAAGTAAACGGACTGCTGCGGGGAGTTTATCTCGATTCGCCGGGACCGTTTCAAATAAAGCTGGTGTACCGGCCTCGTACTGTTGTCTGGGGCCGTTGGATAAGCATCGGCACTGTTTTAATTCTTTTGTGCGGCGTATTCATAGCCCATTACGCCAGGAGACAACGGTAGAAATTATGCCTCTTGCTTCTGTTTCAAAGAGTGAATGGCGTTGGTCCGGCTTGTGGGCGCTGGTAATTATGCTGATTACTTCGCTGCCTTATATGTATGGTTTGGCCGCGTCAACGCCTCAACAGAGATTTAGTGGCTTCATATTGGGCGTCGAGGATGGAAACTCCTATCTGGCCAAAATGCGCATGGGCGCGGAAGGGGGGTGGCTGGGTTACCTTGCCTACACGCCGGAACCACATCCCGGAGCCTTTGTATTTACTTTTCATATGCTGCTCGGAAAAATTGCCGGCTTACTTGACTTACCGGCGATCCTGGTTTACCACCTGGCCCGGGTGATATTTGGGGTTGGGTTATTGCTGACCGTATACTACTTTATCGCCTATTTCGTAGAAGAGGTGGCCAGGCGGCGCTTTGCCTTTCTGTTAGCTGCCCTCGGCGGCGGCTTGGGCTGGTTAATCATTCTGCTGGGCCTGACCCCGGAACTTGGCCTACCCTTGGATATCTACGTTCCCGAAGGATTCATTTTTTTAGTCTTACTCAATTTGCCTCATCTAGCCGTGGCCGAAAGCTTACTATTTCTGAGCATAATATTGGTGCTGCAAAGTTGGGCAGAGACGCGCTGGCAGCCGGCTCTGAGCGCCGGTCTGACTCTTTTGGCGATGTCGGCGATTACACCCTTTTACATCGCAATCCATGTCGCCGTTTTGGGCAGCGCCTGGTTGGTCATATTCGTCGTGGAAAGATCGATCCGTCGAAGCTGGAACCGGTTGAACAAAATCCTCCTGGCCGTGGTGGTTGCCTCGCCCCTGCTTTTATATGATGCTTACCTATTCACTAACGACCCCATATTTAAGGTTTTTGCGGCACAAAACCTTATTCTGTCACCCCCCATTTGGCACTACCTGTTTGCCTATGGCCTGTTAATCATTCCGGCGCTGTACGGTGTACTGTCTTTTGGCCCGGCCACCCAGATAGTCAGAAACGACAGGTTTTTAACGTTGACCATCTGGTGTTTGATATTCCCAATTCTTGTCTACATCCCCTTCAATCTACAGCGTCGCCTCGCGGTGGGCGTGCAGGTGCCGCTGGCCGTCTTGGCCACTTACGGCCTTTTCGAATTAGGCCGGAAATATATCACGGCCCGCCGACGACGACTGGCAGGCGCCGCAGCCCTGATACTTTTTAGCTTGACGAATCTGTTTTTGTTGGCGGGTGGTATTTTGGCGATCCGGGTGCGGCAGCCGCCCGTATTTCAGCCCGGCCTCCAAATAGAGGCGATGGCCTGGCTGGCCGATGAATCGAAGGGCGGCGAGGTGGTACTGGCTACACACGCAACCGGCAATGTGCTGCCCGTTTATGCCAGCGTGCGTACCTTTGTGGGGCATGGGCCGGAAACGGTTTACGCCGACCAAAAATTAGCCCAGGTCGATGCGTTTTTTGGCACTGCCATTAACGATACCTGGCGGCTTGACCTGTTAAAACGTTTCGAGATCGACTACGTATTTTTTGGTCCCAATGAAAAAGCAGTGGGGGATTTTGATCCTACTCTCGTACCCTATCTCAACGAAGTTTACCAAAATGGAGCGGTAACAATCTTTCAGGTGACCAGTCCGTAGCCTTCGATAGCCGAGTCAAGACTATTCCTTTATTGTACCTTAATTTGCCCGAGCGGTACTTCAACCTGGCCTCCGGCCGCCAGCGGAGCCAGGGTATCGGGGCGGTAAATGACCACGACCACCGCATAATCACCGGCCGGCGTGTTTGGTGGAACCGGAAGCAGGTAATACTCGTTGACCGTTTCGGCCGGCCAACGTGAGGTTCCCTGATGGAAATTATGCAGCAGGGTCCGGTCTTTCTGGGCAAGCCGTCCACCGTCGGGGCCGAGTAAGCGAATAGAGGCCTTGTAATCTGTATCCATCGGCCCGAGCGGGGTCACGGCTATGGCCACGGGCAGCCAATCGCCCGGATACGTAACGGCCGGAACAAATGCAGCGTCGAGCCGCACTTCATCCTCAAACGTGGCTGTGATCGAATGCGTCAGGGGCGGTAATGAAAAAATTGCCGGCGAATTCGCGGAGAAATTTGAGCTCGTATATTGGGACAGTTCGTACCGCTCAAGATCATACGCCCGAAAAGAGTCGCCCCCGAGCCGTGTCGCTCCGGTATCCAAAAGGTAAGTCACAATCTCCTTGGCATCAGCTTCGCGGTGCTTGTCTTCGGTCCACCGAACTACATAAAGCCTATCTTTTCCGACGGCTGCTTGGCTGAGCAAGGTCTCAGCGTTGTGTTCGTCGACAGGAAGGTAGGTGTAAGGCAGCGGGTTGTTTGCACCCAAGAGATAATCAAGGGTGTAGTGGCGGGCCTCCCGCCCGGCACGAATATCCATGGGCAGGACGTAATGCGCATCAGGCGGGGTATGCGCCATTTCATCGGCCAGATGTACCGCATAAAGGTCAAAAGGCAGAGTGAAATCAACCGAGCCGGGCCAGCGGACAAAGTAATTAAGGTAGGTTTGAACGGCAAGAAACAAGAAGCACCCGGCGGGAAGCAGATAAGCTGCTCGTGAAGAACCAAACGAAAAACGTGTGGTGATTTTAGTCAAATAATTGACCGTCTTTACAAAACCTAACGCGACAAAAACATAGGTTGGAACGAGCGTGCCGAGGAGTCTCAGGTGGTGGGGGGCACCTTCAGGAGCCAATAGGGCCGGCAGGAGCATAACGACCCACCAGCAGATGAGAAAAAGGTAGGGAGAAAGGGAGGGCTGCGAGACATCGTGCCCTGTGGGTACATCGTGCCCTGTGGGTGTTGAGAGAGTTCGTGGTGATCCCTGGCCTAAGTTGGGGAGCCGACGCTCAGTCGCGTGACTCGGAGATGGGGCCTGCGGCACCAGCGAGCGAAAGAGACTCGTGACGAAGCCGATTACAAAAAAAGGCACAAGATAAATTGGCAGCGCGGGTTGGTAGGGAAGGTTGACGAGTGGGTTCGCGTCGCCGCTAAATCCGGCAAAGGTACCAAACGTAAGGATTAAAGTCCGCCACAAGGTACCGATCAGGTTGCCCTGGTTCCATTCGGGATTAAAAATTGATACCGTTCCCGACCGCGCTGCGAAATCGATTGGATTAAACACAAAGTAAATTATCAGCGGCGCAAGCAATAATAATATGATTACAAAATAGGGAATTAAGAAAAATAAAGCCCGGTTCAGCCCAGAATTCAGCCGGCGACGAGCGGAACGGCTCCTGATACTTGCGACGAACCACTGCCCGGCAAAAAACAGAAGCGGGATGAGGGGCAAAAGCCGGCCGGCCAGATATGCAGCGATGGCCAGGGCCGTGAAGAGCGATGAGAGAACGAGATCGGTTGGTAACGCGTACCGGTGTGCGCCTAGGAGATGAGGCTGAATCTTATCGACACTGCGCCAAAAAAAATAAAATGCCAGCGCGGACAGCAGCGGCAGCAGGATGG
>JBFGLD010000512.1:0-5097 GCA_041576335.1 Anaerolineae bacterium
CCCACCGGCCATGAACGCTGCCCCGGCTAACTGCCCATTGATGGCTAACCAGCCGTAAATCAGCAAGGCAAACAGCATGGCAACGGTTTGATAAATGACAAAGACCAGAAAGCTGCCGGGCACGAATTGGGTGGCTATAAAGAAGATAATTCCCAATCCGATCATCACCGGCAGTAGGCGCTGAGCCACATCAATACCCCACCGGTCATACGTCACGCCAACCACAAACAGGGCGATAACCAGGCCCAGGGCTAGGTTGAGCGGCTGCCAAATAAGCCTGTTTAGCCCCGGTGACATCTTGAAGCCGTGGGCTACGGCTCCGAGTACGGCGGCCAGAGCCAGCAAACAGAACGCTGAGGCCCAAAGACTCGCTTTCCAAAGATCCTGATCGCCAATTGACCATACGTATACGGCACACCCCAGCGCTTGCGCGGCGAGGATAGCATCAGTAGCAGCTGTAGTTCGTTCGGTGGGGCTGTCGATAAGCTGCATTGGCGTCCCGGATATGAGCTAATCAGCCGGAGGATGGTGAGAATAGGGAAATTGACAGCTGCGATTTGTTCACGGGTCTTTCCCCTGCCCCGCCGGCCAACCATCCTACCCAAGAAACAAACGCTTAAGTTCAGGCCTGGAGTTGGTCTAAAAAACGTTCGACCACACCCATCACGACCTGCTCGGCGCTGCGATCGGCATCGTCAAGCTCAGGATTCCACATCGTCACCGAGAGAGCAGCCACCCGGCCTGTTTGGGCCAGGTAGGTCAGCGAAGCATTAACCGTATCAAGTGAAGGACCACCTTCAGCGGGATAACTGACGGCGGTCAGGTCGCTCAGCCGCAATACGTCACTATCGAAATGGACATAAATGGGGCGATCTGGTAAATCAAAAGACAACAAATCGGCCACCTGAGGCAGGTGGGCAATTTTCGAGGCAGCTACAGCTACTTTTTCAACCGGGTCCAAATCTCGAGCGTCGGTTAAAATAACCCGCGTTTCTGGCTGGATATCAGCGTTGGCGCCCACGACGATAGTCTGCTCGCCCCTACCACAGAGCATGGCCAGAGGCATGCCCCCGACAAAACCGCTGGGCGTTGTTTCGTGCGTATTAAAATCGCCGTGGGCATCGTACCAGACCAGGCTTAGATCTGATAACTCCTTTTGCAGGGCCGCCAGCACGCCAATGCTAAACGTACAATCACCCACAATGGCTACGGGAAAATGCCCCTTAGCCCGAATGGCTGCAATCTCATTAGCCAATACCCGGCAGAGCCTGCCCATCCGCGCAGTGGGGCTGCCTTCAAGAGTCGTGGGCGGCAGTAATCGCCAATTATGACGTGCAATCGCAGCTCGATCCGGGTTAAATTCCCCCATCCAGTAAGGGGCCAGGATAAAGACCGGTTTCATAATTCATCTTCTTGATAATCAAGGCCGGGCGGTAAAAACCATTGCCGCTGGGAAAAAAGCTCAAAATCAAACTGGTTAAATAATTGGTAGGCTTGGGGCGTAGAGTAGAGCATGGCCAAATAGCAGCCACTCTCGGCAGAGTCTGTCAACATCTTGTACAGCAAAGTCGAGGCGACCCCACGCTGCCGGTAGGAATCGACCGTGCAAACATTCCAAATACTGGCTACGTTTTCAGCGCAAATCAGCGTTCCTGCGCCAACCGGCTGTTCATCCATAAAGGCTAAATAATGCCGGACCGTATCTTTGATCCCTTTCTCAAGATGCCGTACCGGAAACAATTTTATCATATCCGCCAGGGCAAAATCAAAGACTTGGTGCAACATGGTACAAAAAGCAGTTAGTGAAGGAACGGTCATAACCCGTTCAATCGTCACATTTGAATTCAATCGCGTTGAAGCTGGATCAGGCAAACCCTGCAGATACATAGCCGGCTGCGGTGGCAGCGACTCGTAGTAGCGTTGGTCGAGAAAGTCGGGCCCCTCAGGGAACCGATCGTGGATCAACTCCACGGTATACAGCGTTTCCAGGGAGGAAAAATAAGCTGCCGTATCGGCTAAGGTTTCATCGGTCAAACCGGCAGGGGTGAGCGGTTGAAAGATATTGTAGGTAGGTATTTGCAGCCCGCTAAACGCGCGCACCCAGTCGCGCATGATTTCAAACATTCCCCCATCAATTGTACGGTACAGAAAGGCTCTGGCAGAGATCAGGTGCTGATCTAATCTAGCTCGGGTTGATGGCTCCATCCTATTCAACCTCACTAAACTTGGTTTGGTAAAGAAAAGAGGGTTTGTCCCTAATTCCTAAATTTTGGGACAGACCCAGAAAAGACACAAGGCAACAAAACGATGGCGTAGCTTATACCTTAACAGGATAACAGGCAAATTTGGCCAAATCGTAAGGCGCATCAGCTCAAGCGTGGAGATTCTTGGTCACTACCAGTCGCCGTCCTCTCGTGACCAAGGTGTCATAAACGTTTCGGGGGGAACATCTAGCCCATCGGCTACTCGATTGATATAGTCAAAGTAGGCTGTAATAAATATCCAGCGGATCCAGGGCTTTTCAATCGGGTTCATGGGCTCTTCTCGTTAGACCCCGTTTCTATTTCGGGCAAATGGTCTGCATAATGTTCAGCTGCCTGCAGAATTAGCTCAGCCAATGTTCCCTGATCGTTCGGCCAGGGGTAGGGACCCCGCAGTTTCCAATCGCCAATTTTGAGTTTATCTACAAATTCCTGCATAGCCTGCTGCGTAATTCGCAAAAACCCGTAAACCTGCGGCCACGGCTGCTCCTCCCGCCTGGCTGCCATAATTTCATTCCAATCTTCGATATCATCCAGCCCACTGACAGGTATCACATCCGGTAAAGAGGGATCAAAGATGTGCCGGCCGGCCCGAAGCATGCGATCTTCCCAATCGGCCACGTGACCCACCACATCTTTGATCGACCACACGCCAACTGCGGTTTGGTCCAATAGGTCAGCTTCGTCAAAATGCTCGAGCACTGCCAAAAATTCGGCTTGATTTTGAGCTAATTCTTCCTTGATGGCATCCGGGTTGATAGCTCTTTCTAATTCCGCACGCCACTGCTGAATTTCAGCGGCGTGCTGCCGCTCGTGCTCGGCCATAATATCGATGATGTAGCTGCGAATGGTAATGATGCGGTCCTTCCGGTCGCGGCGCATATCAATTTCGACGTGATCGAGCGACGAGATAATATCCAAAATCTGCAGATGCGTTGACTCGATCGTACGCAGCACCTCATTAAATGGCTTATCCCGCCAAGCTGACACCAACTGTCGATTATACGTTTCAACTTCAACGCCGGCGACTTCGTTGGCCCGATTTTGTAGCATTAAGGGCAGTGTCTTTAAAACGCGTTGATCCCAGCCTACGACATGGGCCAGCACATCTTTGAGCGTCCATGCCCCGTAGATGGGTGTTTCGGTTAATTCGCGCTTAGAAAGACCCTGAATCGATTTGAGCAACTGTGAGCGGCTATAACTTAAATCCGAAATAATATCCGAGATTCTACCCATTCTATTGCTGCTCCAGCTTCCACTCGATCAGCCCCTTAAGGGCACCGGTTGGACAGACACCAACACAATTTCCGCAGAAAACGCAGGTGGTATCGGGCATGTCTTCATCAAAGAAAGTGGCCACGTGGCTGGCAATACCTCGCTTACCCCAGGTTAGGGCGTAGGTATGCTGCACGTCATCGGCGCACACCTGGATGCACCGCCAGCACATTACACACTGCGAGTAGTCCCTAATGTAAAAAGGGTTGTCTTCAAGTACATCGAATTCTCGCCGTACGCCGCCGGCAAATCTCTGCGGATCGGCATCACTGCTTTTGATGTAAGCTTGAATTTCCGGCGCTTCACTCAAATCGACCGTTGAGGCTAATAGTTCCAAGATGACCTTCCGCCCTGTGCGCACGCGTTCGGAGTCTGTATTGACTACCATGTCGGCAGCTGCGGGCACAACACAGGCCGGCTGCAGCACCCGCTGGTTGGCCACTTCCACCGTGCAGAGGCGGCAGATGGCCGGTGGGGTGAGCGCGGGGTGGTAGCAGATGGTAGGGATGTTTACGCCCACGGCAGCCGCCGCATCGAGGATGGTGGTTCCTTTGGGCTCAGTCGCACTTCGCCCGTTGATGGTCAGGGTGATGGAGTCGGTCATAGATTCCTCCGAATCATGAAACGCGCTTGTGGTAAGATTTTACCACGGATTAGAGTAGGCGGCGAATGGCCAACATTCCAAATGTAGGTTGAGTTAAACGGGAATTTTGGCGGTTACCCGGCCCGAGGTTGGATAGTGCGCACCATGCTTAGCAGCCAATTGCAGGCAAAATCCAACGCCCGCAAATAACTTGGAGTGGGTTAGCAAATCGACCAACAATTATGCCAAACTTTGCTGCCTAACCGAGCCAACCGCCGCGAAACCTAGGTCCGCCTGGCCTTAATTTTAGCCTTGGGATTTTCCAACCGCACGGCGCTGGCCTTGTACTCCGGAATTTTGGCGATGGGGTCCAGGGCAAAATCCTGGGTGAGGATATTGGCCGGAGCCTCTTTCCAGTGGAAAGTGAGAAAGACCACGCCGGGCGGCACACGTTCGCCGACCCGGGCCTGGGTTCGCACCCGGCCCCGCCGGCTGATGATTTGCACCTGCCCCCCATCCAGCAAATCAATCGCCGCCGCATCTGCGATGTTGATTTCGGCATAGCCGCGCGGCTCCCGCCAATCTAAGCCCTCGCTGCGGCGAGTCATGGTGCCGGTGTGGTCGTGGTAAAGCACCCGCCCGGTGGTCAAAATCAGCGGGTACTCCTCATCAGGCTGCTCGGCGGGTAGTCTGAGTTCGATGGCAAAAAATTTACCCAGACCCCGACTGAATTTACCGGCGTGCAGAAAGGTGGTGCCTGGATGGTCCGCGGTGGGGCAGGGCCAGGCTAACCCGCCTTTCGCCAGGCGGCCGTGGCTAATCCCGCCGTAGATAGGCGTTACCTGGGTCATTTCGTCCATAATCTCGGCCGTGGAAGCAAATTCCCAGTAGCCCTGGCTGCGGGTGTGACCCAGTTTATCGTCCAGCTTGCCGGCGATAGCCGCCGTAATCTGCCAATCGGGCCGGGCTGCCCCGGGC
>JBFGLD010000513.1:0-5096 GCA_041576335.1 Anaerolineae bacterium
AAGAGGTTGCCGGGTAAGAACAGAATGGAGTTTATCCGCATGAGCCAGCGACTCCCGTCGATCCTGTCCGTGTACGAGCAAGAGTCGACCTGGATCGGGGTCGGCTCTTTCAATTTATAGTCCAAAATCATGTGGTTATCGAAGTGGCGCAGCAGAGTCATGACATCTTTCCCTTTGATGTCAACTCGCTTCTGGATCATCTGGAGCATCTTTCGCTGTAGATCTTCCTTCCCTTCCAGATCAGCCCAATTCTCCTCAAATTTATTCAGCAGTTCACGGCCAATTTGAGCTCTTCGTTGGGCGCCGGCTTCAGCTCCCCCAGCTCGATTTGCAGCGGCATGCGCTTCTGCCGGTATTGGTTTTCATCGGGAATAAAGCCACGATCCCCGCGTTTGTCCACGCAGCCGACTTGGGTCAAGGTCAGCAGAGTAGAAAAGATTCGTGAAAAGGCGTGCCAGAGCATAAGAAAAATCCTGGTTCAATTTAATCGAGCCAGGATTTTACAAGAGTAGTCGCGTCGGACTGAACTTGGGGATTATCTCCACCAGATTCAATGCGGATGAGGTTTTTGTATACTATGGCACATATTTGGTGGCGAGATAAATGAACAGGCAAACGAGGCAGCTAAAGACAATTTCCAGAGGCGAAAGATTGAAAGACATAGACGAATTCGATAAGATCTGACTGGGAAAAGGGGGATTTTACCGAATTCGTCGTGTGATCTCACCCCAAGTGGAGTTGGGGTCTAAGATTCGAATTAACCATCATTTCGAAAAGCACGACCAAGGACCGGCCAAAGCTACGCTACTTGACCTCAATGCTAGAGGTCAACACGCTGTTCTCCCTATGGAAGGGATGCTCCAGATACACGACGTCAACTACCTCAATGCTGTGCGTCCCTGACTTGACATTTAGCATCTCAAAACGAGCCACCCCTGCATTTTCTGTCGTGAAAGCTTGAAGCCGCTCCGTGTTGCCGTTGGGATGGATCCAATCTACGATCACGGTCGCCCCAACCACGTCCGCCCAATTCTCGTCATCGACCCACACATAAGCCCAGACGGTACGTTTGCCCTTAAGCTTGTTAGCATACATGCTGGCGTCTGTAACGCGGGTGAAGGGGTCCGGCGTTGGGGGCGGTGGCGGCGGTTCTTGTGGGTTGAAGATGGTTATTGTGGCCACAGCGCAGCCGCAATAAAACTCCCAGAATCTATCGACTGAAATGCCCAGTTCCCAATCAATCACCCGGCGCACAAATGTACCGTCGTACCAGTAGGTGATATTGGCGTTTGGGTAGGCGTCAATAACCGCTTGAGGGTCATCCCGGGCTATCGTGGTGTTGATCCCTGCGGTTGTTACCCATCCGCTGACAGCTGGGCTCCAGGTAATACTGGAGACCACATCATCAGGCGAATCCTGTGCCGGACCCCCGTCAGGAGCGAGAAAATTCACAGTTACCAGGCCGCCGCCATCTACAAAAAATCTACAGCTGGTGCTTTCAGTCTGGCAGGATGACGGTGGGCCATAGGCTGCTTCTACCTGGGCCCTCGTGTCTCCTAGGGCAACCGGGCCGGGTACACTCTGCCCTTCAATCACGGGCCCATCGGCCGGGGCAGCAGCCAGGGCCGGAATCGCAGTAATCAAAACTGCGAATAAAATAGCACCCGTTACCAATGTCTTTATCTTCATGCTTTTACTCCCTTTCATGTTTACTCATGCTAAGTATTAGCAGGGTTTCGAGGTGAATGTTTGCTGGCTTAGTTCCACAGATAGTAAGCTTTGCCAGGGCGTGCCCGGAAATCTGCTTGCCAAATTAATTCCATACTACCACTGACAAAATGCGAAAATGTTACAAAGGTGTTACAGAATTCTTAACCTCACCTTCTATATTAGTGGCACGCATTTTAGAGACATGCATTTCCAATTTGGATATCAGCCCAGGCGGACCGAAAAGAAAAACCGGCTTTTAAGCCGTCTGATCTCCTCCCTACCGGTCGGCCCCGGCGAATGTTCCAAGGACAAAAATGGTGAGGCGGTCCGCTTTCACCCCCAATGCTGTTTATCTCAACGGCAGGGGTGAAGAGCTGATGGAAGCGGATGGTACAGGGGAATGATAGGTCAAACACGCCTGGATTCTTGGTGGTGAGGGGAATGACAACTGCGAGCTGCCACCGCAAGAAAAAGATGATACGCTTCTTTTCAATCGCCAGTCGTCCATTCCATCCTCATCTTTATATTATTCTGTACGCATGCTTACTATTGACTGGTTGCATCAATTCACAGGAATCGACGGCGGTTTCATGGCCGTCGTTAGGCAGCCCCTGCAACTGGATGAATGTCGATACTTCGCAATTGACGCCGGCGAACACCTCGGGCAGGCTCGTGCATCTTGACCCTTACTTTTCGTCCGAGACCCCAGACGCTTTCTTTGTTGGCAATCCTCTCAAGTCGTTGTATGAGCGCGAGCTTCATGCGAATGTAGAGCTACAAATCTACCCGCACTTGACTGTGGAAGGACACTACTTCGGCACAGGAACCCATGTCTTTTATCTTCCCGAAGATGGGTTGTATTATCTTTGGGGTGATGACTACATGAGTCACTTTGATGGTATGGTTGGTCCGTTCACAGGAAACCCGCGGCTGGAATTGTCGGCGGCTGCGTCGCCATCATCTTGGCAACCTCGTGATGCGTCCGTGGAGGGCAGTTGTGAGTAAGTGTTTAAATACACCATATGTGAGACAAAACGCGGGTTTAAACTAAGAGAAGATTTGCTCATTTTTCCGAAAAAGAATTATGGGTTGATCATTGCGCTTTGTCAGACTATGAGCAATTGTGGAGAGATTTGAGGGTGAACGGAGAACCCAAGCCATGAACCATTGAGGCAGCCCACCTGGCAGGATTTGCATCCGCGTTTTTTGCCGCGTTCCTGCACTAACCCCTTCGACCCCGCACAACCTATAGTAATTCAAAACAAGACACAAGATCCCAAGCCACCAGGGATCCTTTTCGTTTTTATCGGAAATTGAGTTGCCCCATCGTAATAATGGGATCGTACCCGCGATAAACTTGATTGTTGACAGACCGATATTTTGAGTTGATAATATAGTCAGATTATTAGTTAATTATCGGGCCTTTTATGCTTGTGCCAGATAAAAGCAATCTCATGTCTCGAACCATCTCAGCCACCGAAGCCAAAGCCAAACTCAGCGCCTTGATCAACTGGGCGATCAAGAACCGGGATGAAGTCATCGTGGAAAGCCACGGCATCCCCAAGGCGGTGATCATCCCTTATGCAGCCTATGAACAGTTTAAGGCGTTTCAGGAGCAGGAACGGCGAAAGGAACTATTAGCCCAACTTGAAACGCTGGCAGCCGAGGTCCAAAAACGGAATCGGGATCTGTCTGAAGAAGAAGCTGAACAGCTGGCAGATCGATTCACGCGGGAGACCATCGAGGAGATGGTGGACAAAGGTAAGATCAACTACCAGCAGGATTAATGAGGATGCGGGTTCTGCTGGACGCCAACATCTTCATCAGCTATCTGCTCAATCCCGGTCATGAGGGAGCCATCCGCACGATTATGCAAGCGGCGATAAGAGGGGAGTTTACATTGCTGCTGCCGGAAGCCCTGCTGGATGAGTTTGTTGCCAAGATTCCCACGAAGCCTTACCTGGCTGAACGGATCACGGCGGCAGAGTTGAGGAGCCTGGTCGAACTCTTGAAAGCAGTAGGGGAGATGATCCCTATTATAAAGGAAGAGATCCCGGCCGTGACGCGGGATCCGAAGGATGATTACCTGCTGGCCTATGCGGTCGTCGGTGAAGCGGATTACCTGGTCACCGGTGACGTAGATCTGCTGGTTTTAAAGCAGGCCGGCGATGTAAAGATTGTCAGCCCTCGCTGTTTTCTAGAGCAAATTGAGGGAAGGGCATAGGGCGTTGCGGGCGATTGCGGCTAGAAATGAGGTAGGCCGGCTGTTACCATCGACAAGGAAACAGGGATAACTAGAAATCAAAAATGGTGAGGGACGCCAACATGGGTTGAGAGACTCGAGAAGACCACGATCGTCCGCTTTTTTCTGGAATGCGGCAACATCCCGTCGCTCCCGCCTATAGTAATTGCCATGAGGATAAGAAGAGTTCTCTGTTTGAGAGGGCTCTTTGCGCTGCAGGGGAGTTTAGTTGTGTCCCCTAGCTGGCGGCAAACGATGCTTTGGGGTGTTCGGCACCGGGCTGAAGCACGGATGTTAAACGCCTTTTTGGCTTGATGCGTCGTTCTAATCCAAGGCAACAAACAGTTATCGCGGGAGCGACTCATTCAAGCAGGAGAGCGTGTTTCCAGGCAATCCAAAAGCGTCCAAATACTTGGCGTGAAACAGGCAGCCTATCCACCGGAATCGTATGCTTGACTCGCTCGACATTCGAATATCAGGATTCGGTGTGCTCGGAGTAACGGACACCGGCCGGTCGCTAAGACGACGTGAAGCGACGTTCGATCACACCTGGATCTTGCTGATCGTGAGCAGCCGCGATGCAGGGCCGATATCCACCTGCCGGGACAATTCCCGTTCGCAGTCTTCCTTCTTCTGGACTCTGGAGCGAGTATCGACTGGTTCCCCGCTGAAGAGAGCCACCTGCATCGATCGACGAAAATCGTTAATCAAACGTACACACTGGCTGGCCCAAGTTGAAGAGGATAATATAGATAACAGTTTTCTTGGGTCATTGAGTGTGATTCAAGGGTTTAGCCGGTGTAGGTTATAGTTTCCAAGCTGGGCAGTCGGTCACCCGATATGTTGCGGCCGTCTAGTTCCTCAGTGAGGAGGGCAGCATGCCTGTGTCAAAACTGATGTCGAGAGAGGCGTACCTCGATAGCCTGATGGCGCGAAACCGGCGAAATCGCGAGATCGTGGACGAGCTGTTCATGCCGCTGACCGAGGAACAACGGAGCTGGAAGCCCGCGCCGAAGGAGTGGAGCGTGGATCAATGTTTCCAGCACCTGGTTACGACCTTCAACAGTTTCCTGCCCAATATCAGCCAGGCGTTGGAAACGAGAGTGCCGGCCGATTCAGATGGTATGTTTCGGCCGACATGGCT
>JBFGLD010000514.1:0-5095 GCA_041576335.1 Anaerolineae bacterium
ACCCTGGGCGCAGCCATGATCGATCTAAACCAGGCTAAGCAGATTGTAGAAACCTGGCTTAAAACTGATTTCGGCGGCGGGCGACACCAACGCCGGGTAAACAAAATTATTCAGATTGAACAACGCTTTTTAAGAGGCTAATAGATGACTACCTTCGATGAGAGGACTATCAACCGGCTGGTCGATGTAATCAGTGGAGAAATACAGCGGATTATCCTCGAGCGAGGCCTGGGTACAGCCCCCACTCAAGCCGAACTTGACTCCTGTCTCACGTGCTTGGGGCAGTGTGCTCAAGAGTGTCCTGACAAAATTAGAGCAGCCATATTAGCCGGCGCAGAGCGTTTCTCGGCCAATTTAGGCATCAATCACGTTCACCCAGAAATCGCCCACTTGATTGACCACACCCTGCTCAAGGCCGACGCCACGGTCCAACAGATAACCCAGCTTTGTCACGAAGCCGTTTTACACAAATTTGCATCGGTCTGCGTCAATCCGACACACGTCAAGCTGGCCGCCCAACTGCTGAAAAATTCTGACGTCAAAACCTGTACGGTTGTCGGCTTTCCTCTGGGAGCAACATCGACTCAGGCCAAGGTTTTTGAAGCGGAGCAAGCCCTTAACGATGGTGCTATGGAGATAGATATGGTCATAAATATTGGAGCACTTAAGGGCGGAGACGACGCGCTGGTTAAAGGTGACATCGCCGAAGTGGTTACAGCAACTCATCGTCGCGGTGCACTCTGCAAGGTCATCATCGAAACCAGCCTATTGAGCAACGAAGAAAAGGTGCGTGCTTGCCAGTTGGCCAAACAGGCTGGGGCTGATTTTGTTAAAACTTCAACCGGATTTAGCGGCGGTGGGGCAACCATTGAGGATGTCAAACTCATGCGACAGGCTGTCGGTCCGGTAGTAGGGGTCAAAGCGTCGGGAGGCATTCGAAGCTTGAGCGATGCCGAGAAAATGATCGCTGCGGGCGCAACGCGCCTGGGGGCCAGTGCCGGGGTCAAAATCGTCCAAGAGGCGCAATCAGGATGAACGTTTGTACGTCTTGTCATATCGGCCGAATGCAGAAGCGAAATATCGTCTATCTGCAATGGCACGATAATGGTCTCTTAATCGCAAATCGTATGCCCGCCGTCGTGTGTGATACGTGCGGTGAACATATGTATGATCACGTGGCTGTAGAACATTTGCAGCGGCTGCTCTGGTCTTTACCACCCAATACAACCAAAACGGCTGCGCGGAGCAAATAGTCCGGTAGGGCTGAAAGTAGTTATGGAAACTTTTGGACTATTGCAAATATTACATAAGTGAGTTACGCTTACTAACGTTAAGAAAGTTTTAGGAATGTTAATTGCCAAAGTCGTTGGCTCTGCCGTAGCAACAATCAAAGATGAGAAACTGAATGGGACTAAATTACTGGTTGTGCGTGAGGCCGATGTAACCGGTCAAGCGACGGGTAAGCCCTTGGTGGCGGTCGACACGGTCGAAGCCGGCGTGGGTGATTTGGTGTTGATTGCTGGCGGCTCCTCCGCTCGACAAACTTCCATAACCCAAAACAGACCGGTCGATGCCGTGATTATGGCAGTCTTAGATAGCCTTAGCGTTGGGGCAGAAATCACGTTTAAGAAATCGTAGAACTCAGCAAACCAGGATCTTGTCGATCCTTTTTCAACAACGACCATGCTCTGCGGTGGGTCAGTACGACCATGGGGAGTGCGGACCACACCGCGAGCATGGTCGTTAACGAGCGCTGATAATTTGTAATTGGGAACAGGCCACTTTGCGAATGCTTTTAGGAAAAATTGTCGGTACGGCTGTGGCAACGATCAAATCACCAGGGCTTGAGGGCGTAAAATTATTGGTGGTCCAACCTCTCAGCAAAAGTGGAGAGCCGGCAGGTAATCTACAAGTGGCTGCCGACGCCGCCCAAGCCGGGATTGGGGACACCGTGTTCATGGTCCGGGCTCGCGAGGCATCTTTGGCTCTGGAAACCAAATTCGTGCCGGTAGACCTGGCGGCTATTGGCGTTGTCGATAGAATCGACGTTGATGTCTCCATCAGAAATTTTGAGCTGGGCTTAGGTTACTCAAAATTTGCTTAGTTTAACACTATAGCGCCGGTGGGCCAGGTAAACGCACAAGAGTTGCTATGTTCTAACCGCCTCACCTAAAGGAGGTCTATGCCGGTGGTGATTGCCAAGGTTGTTGGAACTGTCGTTTCAACCATTAAGCACCCCGCCTATGATGGTTACAAACTGCAGGTTGTCCAGCCGCTCCATCTGCCTGACGATTTCCTAGAAGCCTCATTTCTCGCCCTGGACAGTGTTCATGCCGGAGTTGGAGATACCGTCCTGGTAATGCGCGAAGGTAATGGGGCTCGGCAAATTACTCAAATTGAAGATGCCCCCATCATTTCGATGATTGTGGGAGTTTTAGACTCAGTAGAAATTGAATAAAAGGCGAGGGTTATGGATGCTATTCGTCCCAGCTCCACAGGTCGGGCAACGGCTGATTTTTTTACAGGGAGCTATCGCATCTCGGCTACGGTTCTTGTTTACAAACGGAGTCTCGTAGACGTTTTGAGTGATAGAATTACAGATTATCTGGATTTGGTCGATATATATATTTCTCGGATTAACAATCCGGTCAACATTGTAGCCACTTACCAAAAAGGGTCGCTCGTCAAAGAGGAAATCAGTTTCGTTTTGGTCTCTAGCGAAGCCGACAGTGTATCGAAAGAACGATTCTACGCTCCCAATCGAGCCACTTTACCCATTTTCTTAACAATCCCCTCATTCGAAGTAGAAGGAAAATTTCAATGGTTAACCGAAATTGAAACCAAGAAAGTTCTGACGACCGAAACACAAAAATTTCTAACCGTATTAGACGGACGAGCTACGAACTCGACTTTCCCCGACGTAACGTTTCAAGGGCCCGCAATTCTGGTTAATAAGGTCAAAGTAGAAATGTTATGTTTCGGCGACCAAAGTTAATTCTTGTAAAGAAATTTATTTTCCTATGGCAAACATTTTAATTATAGATGATGATAAAAGCATACTGAGGCTGTTGGAGTTCACTTTGCAGCGGGCCGGTCACGCGGTGATAACCATTGCCGATGGTGCCAAGGGGCTCGTCGAGGCTGAAACGCAAAAACCGGATCTGATTATCGTAGACGTTATGATGCCCAAAATGACCGGCTATGACTTTTGTAAAAAGGCACGGGCTAAATCGACCCTCAAGGATACGCACATTATTATGTTTTCTGCCCGATTTCAACCGATTGATAAGCAGACTGCGCTGGAGGCCGGCGCCACGGATTATCTCTCTAAAACAACGTCGCCAAACGATCTGCTGAAGCGGATTTCTGAATTATTACCGGCTGAAACTACATCCACCAAAAACATTGCCATTGGCCTCTTTAGTCTGCGCGGGGGGTCGGGGTTAACCTGCCTGGCTGTTAATTTGGCGGTGACACTGGCCCTATCACAAAAAGCGGCGACGGCCCTGGTCGATTTAGCTCGCTTGGGTGGTCACGCCGCTTTGATGCTGGGGCTGCGGCCGAGCAGTAGTGTTATTCAAGCTCTGTCGGCCTCCAAACAAGCGCTCACCCCAAATTCGATTAAGCCCCACCTGATTCAACATCAGTCCGGGGTTCAACTATTGGCATCTGCTCATACCTATGATCACGAATTACGCTTGAACGATAAGCGATTAGAGCAATTGATTACAGTACTCAAATCAAGTTTTCCCTTTATTGTTCTGGACGTCCCGCAGGTGGTAGAGCCAAGCCTTGCCCCTACCCTGCAAATTTTAGACACAGTCGTGGTCATCCTTTCACCGGATATGCCATCGATCCAGTCGACCGCTTTGGCTCTACAGGGCCTGGCTCGGCTCGGAATTCCGGATAATAAGATTACATTGGTGGTCAACCACGTCTTTCCGGCCGGCGCCTTGCCCTTAGAAACCATTCATAAAGTTATCAAACGACCTATTCTGACCGAAATTCCATTTGAACCGGAAATGGTTAAGGCCGTAAATAGTGGAAAACCGATTATGTTGCACAGTCCCAAATCTGCGGGCGCTTCTGCAATCGCCAAACTGGCAAGTTTACTTATGAAAAATAATTCATCCGCAGGATAATATCGAATTGCAAAAAGAAGCGTCGCTACGCGAAGAAATTGTACTGGTGGGGAAGTTACTCTACGAGAGAGGCCTTATCGTCGCCACCGACGGTAATATCTCCGCACGCCTTGACGATGAACACATTTTGATCACCCCCAGTGGTCTTTGTAAGGGTCTTATGACCCCGGATCAATTGATCGTAATTGATCTGGCCGGGCAGAAAGTAGGCCCTGATTTTTCGGCCAATCGAAACCTAACGCCTTCTTCTGAAACCGCAATGCATTTGGAGGCTTTCAAGCAGCGGGCCGACGTACGGGCCGTCGTTCATGCCCATCCTCCCCACGCGATTGCTCTGAGTATTGCCGGCATTACGCTGGCAGACTGTATGCTGCCCGAAGCCATCGTATTTTTGGGGCTGACCCCAACCACGCCTTATGCCACGCCAAGCAGTGCGGAGAATGCACGGGCTATACGCGATGTTATCCAAGGTCACGATGCCGTGGTGCTGCAGCGACACGGTAGTTTGACCGTCGGCAACGGCCCGCTGAATGCTTATTACCGTACCGAGACGCTCGAGCAAATTGCCCGGATTACCTACATGCTCCATCAGCTTGGCGGTGGCCAACCGCTTCCCAGCCATCAAGTAGAAAAGTTGATCCAAACCCGGCGCAGCTTAGGGTTGGCCCGCGCAGCCGATGAGATAGAGTTTTGTGAAGTGTGCGGGGTGTGCCACCTGAACGGCCAACACACCCCTGCCCAAACCGGGGCCAATGGCTCTGAAAGCGATTTGATTCGCCTTATCACAGATCGAGTTTGGCAAGAGCTTGGCCGGCATTAGTTTCACCACCAGCATAGTCCTTCACAATCTACTAAAATAAGTTTGACCTTACTAAACAATAGTGGTATATTATCCGCCGTTACATGGATGCGATACTTTTTTGCGCCCCCGTCGTCTAGAGGACTAGGACACA
>JBFGLD010000515.1:0-5093 GCA_041576335.1 Anaerolineae bacterium
GGTGGAGCGGTTGGGCGGCTTACGGGCGGCTATGCTGGCCTCAGCCATTCTGCTGCTGGACCCCTACGTCGTCCGTATCAACCGGCGCAACATGCTGGAAACGATGGCCGAGATGTGGATTGTGGCTGGGCTTTACTTTTATTGGCGAGAGCGAGACCGACTAAATGCCCGCAGCGTGCTGCTCATTGGCCTGATTTTTGGCCTGGGGCTGCTGACCAAGGAACTGGTTATTTTTGGTTACGGCTCACTGCTGGTCTTTACGGTGTTGGCCGGACGCTGGCAGGACATCAAAAAAGTTATCACCATTGGCGGGATAGCCTTTTCGGTCTGGACGCTCTTTCCCTTCTGGGCCTGGTCGGTGGGCCAATGGTCTGTCTTTGTTGAGAACAAAACCTACAACCTGCGACGCCTGCTAGGGCAGGTGCAGGTTACCGGCTGGAACCGGCCCGGCGTTTCCTTTGTGGGAGCGCTGGAAGTTAATTTTCCCCAGTACGCCACCTCTTATGCCCTCATTCTGGGTGGTATTGCCGGCGTAGGGCTGCTGGCCTTTACCTGGCGTGATGAACGGGGCCGCTTTGTCTTGGCCTGGGCCGGGATGATGTATGCCTTTTTTGCCTACAGCGTGGCCGGCGGCGCCCTCAATGACCAGTTCTTCTACTTTCTGATTGTACCGGTCGTCACCTTACTGGGCACGCTGCTGGCCCGCTGGCTTGATCTTCTAACAAACACGCCTAACCCTGAACCATCCACGTCGGACAGTAAGCCCGGCGTTCTTCTTCTCACTGACCCAAACAACATCCCTATCCTGCCGCATTTCCTCAAAAAACTCATCCTATTTGCTGACAGGTGGTTGGTCCTAATTTCAGACTGGCTGGCGCAGCTGGGTTGCTGGCTACGGCCCCGGCGACTCTTGGCCAACGGCCTGCTTCTGACAACGGTTTTCCTGTTTCTGGCAATGTTGATTTTCAATGGGTACCGCTGGACCCAGCTGTTTGTGTTTGAAAATGATAACACGCTCCATCAATTGGCTCAGTACGTGGAAGCCAACATCCCGCCTGGGACCGAAATTAACTCGATGTTTGACGACTCGGAACCCACCCTGCACCTGATGCTGCCCGATCATAAAATGGTCACCTTGCGCAACCCGGCTGTCATCGAAGCCAGGAGCGTTGAATACGCCATTCTCTCTTCTAAAAATTTGTGGGGCGCCTACGGCGAAATCACACCAGACTACTATGACTGGGTTGAAGCCAACGGCGAGCCCATTTTTCATACCTATGGTAATACCTATTGGGACGTCACCCTGTATCGTCTTGATTTAGGCAAGGAGCAATGAATATGACTAACGACTGGGAAAAAATCTTTACGACTAAGATGGATCACGTCTTGCGAACAGGGTGGTCCAGTAATAAATACACCCCCCGGATCGGGCGACTGCTGGCCCTGCTCTTAATCCTTTTAAATCCACTGGCGCCTCCAACCTATGCTCAAGAGGCCACGACCTTTACTTTTGAAGCGCTGGGCTACCGGCATGACAGCAAAGCCACCGGAACCACGGCCAGCTTGCATTTTGACTTTGCCGTGCCTCGCCGCTGGGCCGAAACGCCACCGACCTTCAAGCTGCACTTTAGCCACTCTGCTTTGCTGTTGGGTGACTACTCGCACATGACCGTGCTGTACAACGACATACCCTTGGCCGATGTTTGGCTAACCCCCGACAACGCAGCCGATGGCCGGCTGCAAATCGCCGTACCGCCGACCGCTCTTGACCCCGGTCGGCACCAGCTCAAATTGGTTTTCTACCAGCGACTCCACGCCGATCAGTGCCTCGATGTAGATGCTCCCCCCGCCTTGTGGACGGTCATCCATAAAGACTCGACCATCAGCTTTGAAACCAGCGCTGCTGGACCGGACCTGGCCTGGTTTCCCGAACCGTTTTCGGTGTACGGCCGGGCCGCGTTAGAACCGGTATCGATAACCGTTGTCCTGCCATCCCAACCCGACGAGGCAGAACTGCGCGCCGCCGGGTTGGCGGCGGCTAAGCTGGGTCAATTAGCCGGCATCCGCAACCTGGATCTATCGCTTAGCTTGGGGGAATTGCCTGCCCAGGGTCACGCCATTGTCGTGGCTCATGCTGACCGGCTCGGTGAGCTGCTCGACGTTGAAGACACCCTACCCCTACGGCTGAATGACGGGGCATTTGTCGACTCATCCGGTCAGTTGGTGTCATCCGATGTGGGCGTCATTCAACTGGCCGCCCGTGCCGATGAGCATGGTCTGCTGGTATTGAGCGGCGGGAGCGACCTGGGGGTAACCCGGGCCGGCCTGGCCCTGGCTGATGACAACTCGCTGCGGCTGATGTCCGGCCCATTTACCCTGGTTCAGGAGACGCCAAGTCCGGCCTACCGCCTGGAGTCCATCGAGCCGGTCACCACTCTGGAAGAGTTGACCGGCGTCGGCAACCGCCGGGTCGAGGGCATTACGATTGAAGAGGCGCCTTACTGTTTCCGCCTGCCGCCTAACTGGCAGGTCGAACCTGAGGCGTCGCTGCACCTGAACTACGCTTACTCCCCTTCGCTGTGGGCAGAGCGCTCCTCTCTTCAGGTGAGGTTGAATACGGCAACATTAGCAAGCGTACCCCTGGGCGCTGAGATGGCTGAGGCGGGCCATTTAACTGTTCCCATCCCTGCCCGTGAACTGATTGACGGTTACAACTGTTTGCGCTTCGTCTTCACCCTGCGGTTGCAGCAAGATCAGTGTGCGGTCGAACACGGCGGCGAGGCCTGGGCCGAAATATCCGCCGCCTCGCCTCTTAATCTGCCCTATACTCTCACTGAAGACGAGCAATGGCTGCCCGATATGGCTCAATATCCCTATCCCTTCAACCTGGACGCTGATCTGGCCGGCGTCGCCATCATCCTGCCTCATTTGCCCACTGCTACGGAAATTGAGGGGGCGCTGCAGCTGGCAGCCCGACTGGGCAGCGAGGCCCGTCACCCCACCCTTCAGCTTGACTTGAAATCTGCCGCTAGCTGGCAGGGCCAGGTTGACTCGCCTCGCCATCTGGTTTTGATTGGTGACAGCCAACGGAACGCTGTTGTGGCCGAGTTAGAGTCGGCAATAGTCGAGCTTAACGCTTTCAACGAAGCCACCTTGACGGTCCGTCAAGAGTTGGTGCTGCGTCAAAAGAACAGTGCCGCCGTCGCTGCGGCCGAGCTAGTCAGTTCGCCGTGGGCCGATGGGCGAGGTATCTTGCACATTTCTGGTGCTGAAGCCGCCCTACCGCACGTCTTTGAACTACTGAGCAGCAACCGGGCTGAAGAGTCCTTATCCGGAAACATTGTGACCGTAACCGAGTCTGCATCGATCCGCACCATCGATACGCTCAGTCGTGCAAAACGTCCTGCCGAAATTGTCATCACTGAAGCAGGAGAGATTGTCGTTGAGGAGTCAGAACAACCAGCAGCCATACGCTGGTTTTTGATCGGCGGTGGGGTACTATTGGGGATTATTCTGTTGACCGTCTCTGGGCTGGTGCTGCGTGACCTCCTACGTCGCAAGCGGCACGAAACCACACGCAACTAAATGAAAACCCTCATCCAGGCTCCATATATCCGCATCCGGCTCTGTGATATCCTTGCGATCAAGGTAACTATTCAGCCTCTCTCGTTCCCACGCTCCGGCGTGGGAATGCCGGCCCACCATCCGGGGCTTGAGCGACCAAATATGGGTTCCAAAGCTGGAGCATGAGAACCAGGTAGGGGTCTGCTGAATAGTTTCCGATCAAGATTTAGTGGCAATTAGGACACTGTTAGACAAGTTATGATATGTCATTTCGAGGAGCGGAGCGACGAGAAATCTTCTAGATCGGGCTTGAATCGGACCGGGACCTGAAGATTTCTCGCGGCGCTCGAAATGACATGGGTCAAAACTTTTTTAACAAAACAGTAGCTTTTAGGAGTTACGCACTTCGAGGAGTAAGGCACGCCCACGTGTCGATGGAGTCGCACGAGGGCGTGCTCTCTCCTCAAATCTCACCCTAACGTGGGCAACTGCGTAAGTCCTAGCTCTATTGAAATTTTTTGGAGATACTCTTATGCGCATCGGCATTGACGGACGTTATATTCAAGATCAGTATCATGGGGTTGGTCGCTACACATTTGAAATGGCTCGAGAGCTGGCCAAGAATTATTCTGAACACCAGCTAATTGTTTTTTACAACCCAACTTACAGTAACACCCGGTTTAACTTGGAGACGTTGGGATCCTATCCCAATGTGACGCTGGTCGAAACGCGACTGCGCCTGTTTTGGCCCCAACAACATCTAGTCTGGTTCTGGCTGCTGCGGCAGCATCAGATTGACCTGTTTCACACACCATTCTTTGATGCGCCGTTGCTGGCTCCTTGTCCGGTGATCGTCACTATTCACGACTTGATTTTTGACCGGTATCCCAAATACATGCCGCAGCGCTACTTACGATTGTACTATCGCTTAATGATGCGTTTGAGTCTACGGCGAGCAACTCGTATCATTGCCCTTTCAGAGGCTACCAAGCAGGATCTAATGGAGCTTTATGCGATTAAATCGGAAAAAATCATCGTAACACCCGCAGCTGCTGCAGCGGACTATCGGCCCATAACGATGATCCAGGCCGAGGAAATTCGGGCGCGATACAACCTGCCCCCTCGCTTTGCGCTCAGCGTGGGGACCCGCCGCCCCCACAAAAACATGGCCACGTTGGTCAAAGCCTTTGCCGCAGTTGCGCCCGATACTGATGCGGCTTTGGTGCTGGCCGGCAAAGCCGATCCGCGCTGGCCGGATGATGTCGCCCCTCTGATAGAGCGGTTCAAGCTGCACGGTCGCCTTATTCAGCCCGGTCACATTGCCGAAGCCGATATGCCTGCGCTGTACACCCTGGCCGATGTTTTCGCCTTTCCCTCATTGGTAGAGGGATTTGGCCTGCCCCCTTTGGAAGCGATGGCCTGCGGTACGGCGGTTGTGGCCAGCAACGCCTCCTCTCTACCGGAGGTTGTTGGCGAGGCCGGTATTCTGGTTGCCCCGGAAGATGTCTCGGCCTTGAGTCGGGCCTTAC
>JBFGLD010000516.1:0-5090 GCA_041576335.1 Anaerolineae bacterium
ACGAGTCTGAGATGAATATCATAGCGGAGCGGCTGGGATTAGATCCGCTAGAATTTCGGCAAATGAACCTGCTCAAGCCAGGTGACACCCACTGCACCGGCGAAATGCTGCATGATGTGGCCTTTGCCGAACTATTGGACTACACCGCCAAGGAAATCGGCTGGGGCAGGCCTGAACCCGGTCCGGACCCGGCCACCAAAGCGCGTGGGAAGGGCCTGGCCATCACCCTCAAGGGCACGATTACCCCTTCCACGGCCACGGCGATCTTGCGCATCAATCCTGATGGTAGCTGCTCAGTGCTTAGCAGCACGGTTGAAATGGGTCAGGGTTCCGATACGATCCTGACCCAAATTGCAGCGGATGAGATGGGGCTGCCGTACGAGCAGGTCACGGTAATTCACCCTGACACCGATGTAACCCCGTTTGACCTGTCAACCAATTCCAGCCGCTCGACCCATTCAATGGGCAATGCCGTGCGATTGGCAGCAGCGGATGCCAAACGACAGACTATCGAGTCGGCTGCCCAGTTACTTGAAGCCAGCCCGGCCAATCTCGAAGTGCGTGACGGTGGGGTTTATCAGCGGTCCGAGTCTAATCACGGCCTATCTTTTGCCGATTTGATCAAACGGAGCCGTTGTGGCAACGTCATAGGTCGCGGTACGTTTCAGACCGAGGGTGGGCTCGATCCGGACACCGCGCAGGGCGTTGCCTCGGTTCATTGGCACCACGCGGCTACCGGAGCCGAGGTTGAAGTCGATCGAGAAACCGGTGTGGTTAAAGTTGTCAAGCTGCACACGGCGATTTACACCGGCCGGACGGTCAACCCGGCCAACGTTGAACTGCAGACCGAGGGCAACGCTACCTTTGGCCTGGGCAAAGCCCTGCTGGAGGAGATGATCTATGACCAGGGGCAGCTCGTAAACGCGTCACTGGCCGACTATTTGATTCCGTCGTTTGAAGACGTACCTCAGCGTATGACCGTCAGCATTCACGAAAATTCCGATCAGCACGGCGAATTTCACGGGGTTGGTGAAACCGGGCTGCCGCCGGTGGCCCCGGCGATTGGCAATGCTGTCCACGATGCGCTCGGCGTGCGTCTTGTAAGCTTACCGCTTACGCCGGAAAAGATTTTGGATGCCCTAAGACAAGGATCGGAGACAATCGCAGCCCCGGAACCGGGCCGCAAACGTCTTGAGGAGTTAGCGTAATGAAACGAGAAATCACGCTTCATATCAACGGCACGGAATACCCCGTGACCGTGCGCACGCACCATACCCTGCTGCAACTACTGCGCGACCGGTTCCATCTGTACAGCGTCCGCGAGGGCTGTGGGGTGGGCATGTGCGGCGCCTGCACGGTGTTGCTTGACGGAAAACCGGTTAGCGCATGTTTATCGCTGGCGGTTATGGCCGAGGGTAAACAGATTGTCACCACGGAAGGATTAAGCCGGGATGGGAAACTGGACCCGGTTCAGGAAGCTTACATCGAAGGGCATGGGTTCCAATGTTCGTACTGCACGCCAGGGTTTATCTTGGCCACCAAGGCTCTGCTCGAAAGCCGGCCCCAGGCAAGTGACGAAGAGATCCGCGATTATCTGGCCGGCAATCTCTGCCGTTGTGGCAGCTATGTCAAAATTTTGGAATCGGTCAAGCTGGCCCAGGCGCGGTTGCAGGCGGGAGAAAATTAGAGATTGGAGATTGGAGGAGGATTAATATGACTGTCCCCATCATTGATTGCATTACCCATATCAGCCGCACGGCCGACAATGTTATTGGCTGGGGACCGCGATTTCCGGCTGAAGATTTAATCGCCCAGATGGATGCGCCGCGCAGCGTTTTGGGCCGGCCGGCCCGAATCGACCGGGCTGTCGTCTTTCCGGCATTGGGTGACACCGTGCCCACCTCAACCCTATCATTCGACGAGCAGCACAGCTATGTGCTCGAAAGCGTGCCGAAATATCCTGACCGGCTGATCGGCGGCATCGTCATGCATGCCCGGCTGTGGAATGACGCTGTCCACGAGTCGGTCCGGCGGCTGGTCCACGATCATAACTTTGGCATGCTGTACATCCACCCCTCCCTGCACAAATATTGGCTGCCGATTCAAACTCCAAGCGAGGGCGAGGGCTCAAAGCAGATGCTGTACCCCATATTTGAAACAGCTCGCGAGCTCAATATCCCCATCTTGATCCATACCGGCGAACAGCCTTATGCCGTTCCGGCAACGGTTGATTTTGTGGCCGGCGAGTTTTCCGATGTCAACTTGATCATCGCCCACCTGGGCACGCAGGGCGAAATGTTTACGATCGAGGCGCTGCTGGTAGCCGAACGGCACGAGAATGTATATGTTGAGACCAGTTTTGCCATGCCTCACATGCTGATCGAAGCGGTGCATACGATTGGCCCCGAGCGGGTGATTTTTGGCAGCAATTGTCCGCCATTGGAGCCAACCCAGCAGCTGTTGAATGTAGAAGAAGCCCTGACGCTTGATCCGCCCATCGGCATGGCCCTGGCCGCCGAGGAGACACGCCAGGTGATGGGGGGTAACCTGGCCAGGCTGCTGGGTATATAAGAACTTTATGAGCTCGAAATATATAAAAGAAAGGGCGACCAAAATGACCTACGCAGTGATTGATCCCCATTGTCACATTATCCCGCACCGTGAACCCGTATGGGGCTGGGGACCGCATTTTAAGGTTGAGCAGTTAATCGCCATGATGGACCGGGATTATGAGGTCATGGGTGAAATCAAGCACGTTGAAAAAGCTGTTGTTATGACCGGCCTTGGTCTGACCTCGGTTGGGCACCGAACCATAGCCGAATCTCACCAATATGTGTTGGAGAGTATCAAAAAATATCCGGACCGGCTCTATTTTAACCCGGTCATCAATCCTCGCAGCGCCCTGACCGATCAGCTTGACCAGATTCGGGTTTGGAAGGATGAATACAACGTCTGTATGCTGAAGCTCCACCCCAGTATGCACAATTACTATCTGCCGACCTACAGTCCCTTCCCCGGTGAAGAAAGTAAACGGATGATTTATCCGGTTTTTGAGCTGGCCAGAGAGTTCGACGTGCCGGTGATGATCCACATGGGCGAGTCGCCGTATTCGATTCCGGCTCAAATTGCCCCGGTGGCCGAGGCGTTTCCGGATGTGCCGGTTATTTGCGCCCACTCCGGGGCCAATAATATTCCCAGTAATGCCCTGGACGCGATTTTGCTGGCCCGCACCCACGACAACGTCTACCTGGGCACAAGCTGGGTGCAAATGCCCGAACTGATTCAAATGTATTACGCCATTGGCCCCCACAAAATTATCTATGAAAGTGACTGCTCACCTCAGGCTATGGGGCAAACACTGCGCATGGTGACTAATTTACACCTGCCGCCGCCGTTGGGTGTTGGGGCCGGCAAAGATGAAGTTTACCATATGATTGGCGGCAACGCGGCCCGATTATGCAAGATCCCGCTGGAGTCGTAGATATGAATGTAGCAGATCATTATCGACCCTTGGTCCGGTTCATCGAAGCCGGTGATGTTGAGGCCGCGGTAAATGAAGCCAGGCGCCTTATTGAGTCCGGCCACCCGATAACCGACATTTTTCAACAGGCGATTGTCCCATGTATGACGGATATCGGCGATCGTTTTAGTAACTTCGAATTGTTTCTGCCCGATATGATCCGGGCTGCCGATGTTGTCAAAGCGATCCACACGGTCCTGGCCGAGGCGATGCAGGGCGAAACCGCCGGCCTGGAGGCTCCGGGTAAAATCGTCATCGGCACCGTCTCCGGCGACGTGCATGACATCGGTAAGAATATTGTCGTTTCTATGCTGGAAGTAAATGGTTTTGAAATCGTTGACTTGGGTGTGGACGTGCCCGCGCAGGATTTCATCAGGCGAGCCAGGGAAGTGAACGCCGATATTATTGCTCTGTCCTCGTTGATGACCACCTCGATCCCCTACATGGAGGACGTCATCAATCTAATCAAGGAAAATGAGAACGATCGCAATCGGTTTAAAATCTTGGTCGGCGGGGGACCCCTAACCGAGGAGATTGCCCAAGCTATGGGCGCCGATGGCTTTGGTGAAGATGCCGCCGCAGCGGTCAGCCAGGCTAGGGCGCTGCTGCAATAACATATAGTCGAATGGTTTAGGCCAAACTGAGGTTAACATGTATAACACGTCACGATTGCTGGATATTATTGACCGGGCCTACGGCGGGCCAGTCTGCGACGAAAAAGAGTTCGATCTGAACTATGTCGCCGATGGTATCGCTGCCATTGTCAAGAAATACGATATCCGGTTTAACAAGGAGATGATCATTCAGCAGGATGATGATTTGGTTGATCGGGTCTGGCAGGCCGGACTGGAATGTATTGAGCAGTGTGGCCTCTACTGTACCAGCACCAGCCGCCGGATCACGTTTAGCCGGCGGGAGATTGAAGAGGTTATCAGGTGGGCGCCGTCAAAGGTCATCATTGGGGAAGGGGCTGATGCCCGCACCGAGGTCCATCGCCAGGTCGAAGATGGTCGACCGCCTTTAATTATTGGCGGACCCATCGGTACCCCGTTGTCCGAAGATATGTACATACCCATCATGCAGAGTTATATTCAGGAGCCAATCGTAGACACGGTGACGAGCGGTACTCTGGAAACGACCTATGGTCGCAAACCGCGCACCCGGTCGCCGCTTGAGGTGGTATCGGCCTGGCAGGAAGTCGAACTGATTTTCACGGCTGCCCGCCGCGCCGGCCGGCCCGGTATGGCCCTGGGTGCGGTGCAGATGGGTATCAGCGATGTTGGCTATCTTTCCGGCATTAGCCGCAACGGCTATCGCCCCACCGATTGGCATATGATCGCCATGCTCAGCGAGCTCAAAACCAATGCTGAGTTATTGAACAAGGTGGCCCACTCGGTCCACCAAAATGGCATTATCCACGGCTTTTACAACCCTATCCTGGGCGGTCTGGGGGGTGGTGAAGAGGGATTAGCTGTGCTGATTGTGGCCGGGATTATTGGGCTGCAAATGATCTATATGGCCACCACTCACTGTACTGCGCCGACGACCCCGTCCCTGCCCATTTCCTCAC
>JBFGLD010000517.1:0-5089 GCA_041576335.1 Anaerolineae bacterium
GATAAACGTCCTTTGCGCTGAAACGCTTCTATAAATCGTCCGCTCTCCAAGGCAGGGAGAATACGTGGTGGAATACCACCCCCCAGATAGACGCCGCCAGAGGCCAGCACTTTTAGGGCCATATTGCCGCTCTCCGTACCCAGAATAGAGACGAACATATCGAGTGTAGCAACGCAGAGCCGGCACGGCCTGTCCTTATCGAAGGCCGCCTTGACAATAACCGGGGTCGGATCTTGGGCCGCCGTCAATTGGTCGGCCAGCCAAGCCGGCTCTTCGGCATAACCGCTCTCTTTGAGATAGGCGTAGATGTTTGGCAGCCCCTTGCCGGAACAGAATCGCTCATAACTGACGTGCTCAAAGCGAGCTTGCAAATAGTGAAGCAACTCAGTTTCAATCCGGCTGGTCGGCGCAAAATCGGCGTGACCCCCTTCTGAAGGATACGCCCGATATCGGGTTCCATCCCAGGTCAGGTAAGCTTCTCCCAAGCCGGTACCTGGGGCAACAACGGGATAGAGCCTCCAGTCACCGGCTGGCCTTGGTTCAGCCTATGTAGATCGGCGGCCTCTAAAAAGGGTACAGCGTGGGCGATGGCCAGGAGATCATTGAGAAGATGGACCGACGACAGTTCTAATGTTTTAGCCAGTTGCGCCTCGTTCATCATCCAAGGCAGGTTCGTAATGGTGGCTTGACCCTCGACGATAGGTCCGGCCACGCCAAAGCTGGCCCGCGTCACGTTCAGCTCAACCTGGGCCAGAAACTCGCCGGCCAGGGCTTCTAAACTCGGATAGTCACCACTGGGGAAGGTACCCTCCGCCAACGGCGCTCGCAAGCCGGCCTCAGACGAAAAAATGGCCAGATTAGTCTTTGTGCCGCCAATATCTCCGGCCAGGAGTGTGGTTGTTTCTTGTTTCATCAGTAACTCTCATTCAAATTGTTTCTTGGTTAATGACCTGTAACGCCTTTGACCTGGTCCAGCAGTTTCTGTCGGGTCAGGGGCTGCTCAAAAGCACGCGCCACCAGCTCCAGAGCAACGATGACCTCTGGCTGGTCGGACAGTTTCCAGCGACGCTCAATTCTAACTATCAGGTTCACATCCTTAAAATCCAGGATAGTTGTTCTGACCAGTTGCGTATCGGCCAAGTGCAATTTCTGAGCGATTTCCGAGACGGACCCTTCGAAATTAGGATATTGTTGATAGAAGAGCAGCAGGTACAGTTTTTGAAAAGAGTCTATTCGCTTGGCCTGAATAAATTTAATGATAATGGTATCCAACCCTGGCCCCATGTTAACTTTCTCCTTTGAAGAACTGGGCAAAGAGACAAAGCATATCCGAAGTTGAGGGGGCGCAATAGGTCGCGGTAATCTTATTCAAGGCAAAGCAGACTTATTGTTGCAGTGAACACTATATTGGGAATAGCTGGTCAAGCTAAGCTTTTGGATACATCTCCTCAGTAAGGAATTATATTATCTCTTGGTAATTATGTATGTCGGAATTCCGACAGAGTGGATGTTTTAGTCTGCCTTTAATCCCGACTATACGCCGCGTATATGACACAACAGGTTGTTCTATCTTGCCCAACCCGCACGAATCGAATTAGCTCGACCGTGCGCGCAAGCAGGTTGCCTACCACGATGCTCGAATTCAGGGCCGCTCCTGGTCGGATAAGGGATCGAGTTGCGGATTGTGATCCATTAATCTCTGGCCGTATGAGCTAACGTAGCCGAACGATGTCATTTGCGGCAAAGATATGCCCCACCTGAAGGGCCAATGCCGGTTCGGCATAGAGTTCCGGTGGAACGCTAATATCGGCCAGATAGAGTTCACCAACGCACTCCGCAACGCCGGCCGTCCGTAGTCCTTCTTTAGGCAGGGCCAGGGTCATCGTGGCGGTGGCCTTGATGGCCGGGTCAAAGACGCTGCCGGTGGTGGTATCTACACCGGAAGGCGCATCCAGGGCCAAAATTGGCACGCCTTGGGCATTGGCCCAGCGAATCAGGTCGCCGGCCGTACCTCGCGGGGCATCCTTCAGGCTATAGCCGATGACCCCGTCGACAATCAAATCAGCTTTGTCGGCCTGAGACACTGCCTCGGCTTGAGCAACAGTAACCTTCATCCGCCGCAGAATGTCTAGTTGGTGAGCCGGAATCGGGGTAAAATCGGCATCAGGTTTGGTCACAAAGACCTGAACCCGAACCCCATAGTTATGCAACCGCCGGGCGCAGACCAACGCGCCACCGCCGTTGCCGCCGGTTCCGGCCAGAACGATCACTTTCTTGCCACGTGGATCACCGTTAAAAAAACGGTCACGGGCCAGATGAGCCAGATTACGTCCGGCATTTTCCATCATCTGGATGAGCTCAATCTTATAATCTTCCATCATGGCCCGATCCACCTCAATCATTTGCTCGGTGGTCAGGTAAGGAATCTCTCCGGCATAAATGGGTGTCGTCATATTTTAATCCCCCTCTTCCTGCCGGTCAGTTTTGCTTTTAACCAACAACAAGCTGTTGAACCCACCATAACCGTCCGGTATTTTTTGGGAATTAGTCGGATCATCCAACCAGCGGTGCCCATCTAACATAAATTTGTACATATAGTGGCCCGGTTCCAAGCGAGGTCGGCGAGCCTGCCAAAAACCACGTTCGATTTGGGTCGCCGGCAGCCCCGGTGCAGACCAATCATTCCAACTGCCCAACACAGCCACCTGTTGAGGCGTGTGGTCGTGCAACGAAAAGATTACTTCGGCTGCGGTTATTTCCGGTGATAACGCTCGCCCCACCAGCGGGCCATGGTGTTCCCGTAAAGCTATGGCAACCGCCTGACCCGCCTCTAACGCCCCGGCTCCTTGACGCTCGGGCGGAGCTCCGTCTACGGGATGAGCCGTTTTGATGAGAATATCTCGGATTAGTAGAGGCGTGAGCTCAGGGTTGGCTTGCAGCATCGCGGCGATGACGCCGGCGGCAAGGGGCGCGGCAAAACTGGTGCCATCGACGTGTTGGTAATGGGGGGTAACCAGTTTTAATTCGGCCAGACGCTGTTCAATCCGAGCCCCGCCGGTCGCTCGCTGTTCGAAAAGAGTTTTGGCCTCTTTAGCCAGATCGGTTCCGGGCAAGATCGGGGCAGCAACCCAAATACTGGGCGCCACTAATTCGGGTTTCGGGCTACCGCCACTGCTTTGACCGTAGTTGCTGTGCCAGACTTCGACTTGCTGGTGGTCAAACGTATTCGCGTCGTCGATTCCGCCGATGGTCAGAGCTGCCGGCGCCGTGGCCGGTGGGCTTAGCTGGCGCTGGCCATCGTTTCCGGCCGCGGCGACCACGCAGATATTTTGGCCGGTCAAAGCGGCGACAGCTTCATCAATAGGATTCCCGGCCAGAGGCGAGACCGGATCACCGCCAAGCGACAGATTGACCAGCCCCACCTTCAGATCCGGCCCGTACTCAAGCAACCAACGCAGCGCCCGTACAATCGCGGCATCGGTAACAGGGATATCTTGACGGCGCACCTGGATCAGAATCAACTCGGCTTCACTGGCTAGGCCGCGATAGAGACCGTGGCTTGACCAGCCGTTTCCGGCAGCGACGGCGCTGGTCATCAACCCATGCCATTGTACGGGTAGAGCGGCGTCCCAGTCTGGCCATGTAGGTCGGTCATGTGGGGTGAAGGTGCGCACCTCAACCGGATCCCGGGTGGCATCTACCCAGGCCCGGATGCGATTAGTTGGCTGGGTCAGGTCTGGGTGGGGGTAAAACCCGGTATCCACCATAGCTATGGTAACGCCCCGGCCGGTGTAGCGGGGATCGGCGTGCAGCCGTAACGGGGTTGGAATCGCGCCAAAGGCGGCCTCAGCATCAAGCGGCCAGACGTTCTGAATAGTACGGTGTAAGGCCGCATCACCCTGGCTCAGCAATATTTGCAGCAGCATTTGCTGGGCACAGGCCGGACAAGCCCCATCCTCGCGCTGCCAATGCGGATTCTTTTCTTCAAGGTGGGCAATTACGGCCGGGTCAAGCCAACCGATTTCTGACAATGCCTCAGCCGTAGTCGGCCGGCTGCATAACCCACAGTTTGACATTAAGCTGGCCCCCCGGATTGCTGGATCAATTTTGCCACCAGACCGGTCCAGCCGGTTTGATGACCGGCTCCCAGACCGGCTCCGTTATCGCCGTGAAAATATTCATAAAAGAGGATATGGTCGCGCCAATGAGGATTTTTTTGAAACATCTCGGTTCCGCCGTAAACCGGACGCTCCCCCTGCTCGTTACGCAAGAAGAGGCGGATGAGCCGCTGGGACAGCTCTGTAGCCACCTCATCCAAAGTTAGCCAGTTGCCGGAGCCGGTAGGTAACTCAACTTTGAGATCATCACCATAGTAGTGATAGAATTTTTGGAGGGACTCGATGATCAGATAATTGAGCGGGAACCAGACCGGACCCCGCCAGTTTGAGTTGCCGCCAAACATGCCGCTCTGCGACTCGGCGGGTTGGTAGTCGATGGTGAAGGTGGCCCCGTTTACCGAAAGGCTATAGGGGTGGGCTTCATGTGCTTTGGAAAGCGAGCGGATGCCGTACGGCGATAAAAATTCGTTTTCGTCCAACATATAACGCAGGACACTGATCAACCGTTCCCGGGTGAGGATAGCCACCAGATGCCGTCTGCCCACCCCTTCCACATCGATACTGGCCATATTGCCGCTCAGGTGGGGCCGGTTATCGGTAAACCAGTGCATCCGGCGGGTAAAGTCAGCCATCTGCTCCAGTAAATCCGGTTCCAACGTTTCCACGGCCAGCAGCGGCATGAGGCCAACCAGGGAGCGGACCTTCAGGGGGACAAGGCTGTTATCCGGCAGATGCAAGGCATCGTAGAAGAATTCGTCGTCAGCATCCCACAGGCAGTGCCCGCGACCCCCACAGTTGGTCATGGCATGGGCGATACTCAGAAAATGTTCGTAGAATTTGGTGGCCAGATCCTGGTAAACGGGCTCTTCTTTGGCCAGTTCCAGGGCCATTTGCATCATCCCCAGACAATAAAAACCCATCCAGGCCGTGCCGTCCGATTGGTCGATATGGCCACCCGTTGGCAATACGGC
>JBFGLD010000518.1:0-5085 GCA_041576335.1 Anaerolineae bacterium
CAACCCTCGGCTACGGACCGCGTTTCTTACACTCCACCGGCCAGATGCATAAGGGGGATGCTGGCCAGGGTCTCTTTATCCAATTCACCGCTGATGACGCTCAAGATGCCGGCATTCCCGATGAGGCCGGTTCGCCGGCTTCGTCGATGACCTTCGGGGTGCTCAAGGCGGCGCAGGCCCTCGGCGACCGGCAAGCTCTGCTGGATAGCGGGCGTCAGGTTATTCGGCTCCATCTGGGTTCAGATGTAGTCGGGGGTTTACGGCAGTTGACCGAGGGGCTGGTATGAGCCTGCAGTATTGGTATATGCTGCCGGTGGCTATCATTGTGGCCGCCGTGGCCATGGCCTCCGGGGTGGGTGGGGCGACCTTCTTTGCGCCCATCTTCATTCTAGGGCTTGGCCTGCCGCCCGAGGTGGCCATCGGGACCGGCCTGATCACCGAGGTCTTTGGCTTCGCCAGCGGTCTGTTCGCTTACATCCGCATGCGCCTGATCGACTTTGGCCTGGGTGGAACCTTGCTGATCGTGACCATCCCGGCCGCGTTAATCGGAACCTGGGTGGCCGGCGGGATCGATCCGGACATCCTGAAAACGGTCTTGGGCGTGGGCTTATTTGTGGTAGCCCTCAGTTTTTTGCGAGCGCCTGAACATAAAGATGTGGTACGCCTGAACCATGCCATCGAGGACGAATATGGCGGCGAAAAGGCCGAGACTTGCCTGATCGATTCAAAGGGCGAAAAGATTTGCTACACCGTTTGCAATCGAAATGAAGGCCGGCTCATTGCGGGCGTGGGTGGTTTGTTTGTGGGCATGATTTCCACCGGTTTGGGCGAGCTGAACGGTTACTTTCTCTTGCAGCGCTGCCGGGTGCCCAGTCAGGTGTCGGTCGCCACCAGTGTATTTGTGGTCGCCTTTACCGCTCTATCAGCGGCCACGGGCCATCTGTTCCAGTTCGTTCAGGCCGGCAGCGACGTCTTGACCACCGTCTTCAGCCTCGTTATTTTCACCGTGCCCGGGGTGATTATCGGCGGACAGTTAGGACCTTTTGTGGCCGGCCGTATTTCCCAACACACCCTCGAGCGGGCTTTGGGTGTGCTGTTTATCATCGTCGCAGTTTTAACCCTGGGGGAGGTATTCTTTTGATCCGAGCTATGATTTTTGATCTAGACGGCACATTGGTAAGAACAGAGCGGCTTAAGGCCATCTCGTATGCGCGGGCCGCTATCGAACTGTGTCCTCATGACCTCACTGAGGCGGAGGTCATCGAAGGCTTCAAACAGGTTGTTGGTCTCTCGCGCCGGGAGGTAGCCCTGGGACTGGTCGAGCGCTTTGGGTTGGAAAAAGCGGCTCGAACGCGCATGGCCGAGTTTGGGGTTGACACCCCCTGGCAAGCCTATGTGCAGATTCGACTGGCCATCTATGAGGAAATGCTGGCCGATCCGGAGGTGATCCGTACGAACCAGTGGCCGCACAACATGGCCTTGTTAGAAGAGGCTCGGCGTACCTACTGCAAGACGGGTTTGGCCACCATGTCCTACTGTCCTCAGGTGCGGCGGGTGCTGGACATCCTGAATCTGGCCGGGGCCTTCGATTTTGTGGCCAGCCGTGACGACGTGGAGCAAGGAAAACCCGATCCCGAAATCTATCTCATGGTCGCCCATGAGCTCGGCGTCCTCCCGGAAGAATGTCTTGTCATCGAGGATTCACCCAGCGGGGTCAAGGCCGCCTTAGCGGCCGGGATGTGGTGTATTGCCGTCACCACGCCTTTCACCCGCCAGGCCATCCACACCCAAGAGCTGCTCCCTGAAGCTCACGTGGTCGACGATCCAGAGCAATTACCCGCTGCGGTCAGACATATTGTCGAGCAGCACGGGCTAAAGAATTCTAAGAGTTAGAGGTTTTTTGATTTGGCTGAGTTGACCCGACGTTTTAACTCACCGAACTGTCTTGAAGGAGATAACAATGTTTGATTTTTCAGATCAAGTTGTGACGATCACCGGCGCTACCGGCAACCTGGGACATGCCATCGCCCGAGCCTTTCAGGCTGCTAAGGCTAAACTCGTCCTGGTCGACCGCTCGGCCGACCATCTGCAACAGGAATTTCCCGATCTGGTCGGCTTGCCGGACTACTACCTGGCCAATTGCGCTGATCTGACCCATCCTGACGAGGTGGCAGCGGCCATAACCGGAGCCTTTCAGTACTTTGGCCGGCTTGATGTGCTCGTTAATGCGGCCGGTGGCTTCCGGGCCGGAACACCACTTCATGAAACCCCTTTGGATACGTGGGAGTTTATGCTGAACCTGAATGCGCGCTCGGTCTTCATCACCAGCCAGATCGTCATTCCCCATATGTTGGAACAGGATCGCGGCAAAATCGTCAATGTGTCCGCCCGAGCCGCCTTAAGTGGCGGGGCAAATATGGCGGCTTATAGCGTTTCCAAAAGTGCCGTTGTACGCCTGACCGAAAGTATGGCGGCTGAATTGCGTGAGTCCGGGATCAACGTCAACTGTGTCCTGCCGGGAACCATCGATACCCCCCAGAACCGTCAAGCCATGCCCGACGCCGCCCACGACCGCTGGGTCAAGCCCGCAGAGCTCAGTGACGTGATCCTTTTTCTGGCTTCTGAGGCGGCCCGGGCGATTCATGGGGCAGCCGTGCCGGTTTATGGGAGAAGTTGAGCGACTGGGGATATAAATGTGCTAGATGTCATCAAGCATCTGAAGTCTGCTTTGGAACCTGATTATGTGGTTCTCGGCGCGGGCAATGCCAGGAAAATCAAGGACTTACCACCCGATGCGCACATCTGTCCCAACGAAAACGTATTTGCGGGCGGCTTTCGTCTGTGGGAAGCGTAGCGTGAGGTTGCGATATGAGTGCGAACGTAACGGAATTTAAACAACAGGCGGCGGAGCGAGCGGTGGAGGCTATAGAGTCAGGCATGGTGGTGGGGCTGGGCGAAGGCAGCACTGCCATCTTTGCCGTGCGACACGTGGCCAAAATGCTACGAACCGGTCAATTGCGAGATATTGTCGCCATTCCAGCTTCCCTCCATATTGAGTACGAAGCGTGCCAGTTGGACATCCCCTTAACTAGCTTAGAAACCCAGCCGGTGATTGACCTGACCATTGATGGGGCTGATGAGGTCGATCCACACTTGAACCTCATCAAAGGTGGGGGCGGCGCACTGCTGCGCGAAAAGATTATAGCCCAGGCCAGCAAACGAGAAATCATCGTCGTGGACGAGTCAAAACTCTCGTCGCAGCTTGGCACACGCTGGGCCTTACCGGTTGAGGTCATACCCTTTGGCTGGCGGTCACAGGCCGAGTTTCTAACTTCCTTGGGAGCAGAGGTGACCTTACGCGTCAATGCGAGTCACACGACTTTCAGAACTGACCAAAGTAATCTGATCCTGGACTGCAATTTTGGCCCTATCTCTAAGCCATCGCGGCTGGCAGAACAACTGAATGGGAGAGTCGGAATAGTGGCGCATGGTTTATTTCTGGGGTTGGCTTCGGAAGTTATCGTGGCCGGTCCAGACGGGATTCGTCACTTGACGCTCTAAATTAAGTCACTGATAGGAGGAATTGCAGCATATCAAACCGTATCGGAATACCGACAGACGATATGGCGGGGATGGGTTATCTTATAGCCATCAATATGGCAGACAACTTGTGGTAGGAGTAATTGCTGAGTTCAATTCTATATAAAAAATGGAGACTACGATGCTTAAGAAAAAATATATCAAATCACGTAAAGTGTGCCAGGTGGCCTTTGAGTTACCAGCAGCCGAGATACCGGAAGGCATTGAGGTCAAAAACGTTCACTTGGTGGGTGACTTTAATGATTGGGATCTGACTGCCACGCCTATGAAACGTAATAAGCGAAAAGTCTATCGGGTTGCTCTTGATTTGGATCCAGGGCAAACCTACCAGTTCCGCTATTTGGTCAATGGCGAACATTGGATTAACGAATGGCATGCTGACGATTACGTCGCCAATGAATTTGGCAACGATAATTGTGTTGTAGCGACCTTAACAGGCCACAACTGAGATTAACTTAGGAATTCAGGAGAGTTGAGTGAACCTCTTTCACGAGTCCGAGTTGAAGTTACAAGAATTTCCGCTTTGGGCTGACTTACAGGCCAAAGAAATCGATGAACTGCTTGAAATTGTCACTGTTGTCGGATTTAGGTCGGGTGAAATCCTGTTTGATCCCGATAGTTCACCCAATTATCTTTATCTACTGCAACACGGTCGCGTAAAAACCTACGTGTTTTCGCCACAGGGACATGAAAAGATCATGCATATCTTCAGACCCGGCGATGCCTTTGGGGGCTTGCTGCTGGGCGTCGTCGATGGGAAATTACCCTGGGCCCAAGCGATAGGCGACGTCATCACCTGTGTCATGGATGAAACCGCCTTTATGTCGTTTATGCAACGCTGTCCCGGCACCTGTTTAGGCTTATTCCGATATATGGCTGCCCATCACGTCGAAGATATGCGCCGCATAGAGCAGATGCTGCATACTAAAGCCCCGCAGCGAGTCGTGCTGGCCCTGCTTGATCTCGGCCATCGGCTAGGCTACGATCATGTCGAACAATTTACGATTTCCCCTCATTTCACCCAGGAGGATATTGGGAATATGATCGGTCTAGTCCGCAGCACGGTCTCTGAGATCATTTCTGACTTGCGTCGGGTAGGTGTGGTTTGTGGACAGGGGCGTAACTTGATCGTTCATCGCCGGGTAGCAGAACAATATTTGCGGGATAGCGCCTAAGGCTATTCTTATTTAAGGAGAAGCGATTGTCTATGCCTGAAAAAGATAAGCACCAAATCAGCAAAGAACACCACGTTAGATTGTTTATCAGCTCTGATTGCGAACTTTGTGATCAAGCCTCAGCTTTCCTTGAACAGTGGTCTGAAAGCCATGCAGAGGTTAAGACTGAAATTGTCCCTGTGTTGTCTGCACCGGAAGAAGTGGTAAGACTGCAAATCTTTTATACGCCGGCCTTGATTGTTGATGGCGAGGTCATTGTCAAACAAGAGCTGTCTGTTGAACAGATTGCAGAATTACTACCAGCATAGCG
>JBFGLD010000519.1:0-5085 GCA_041576335.1 Anaerolineae bacterium
CGCCTTACCGGAATTTATGTTGCCCTGAGCCTTTTTGTACTGGCCATGACAGCGGGGCTTTTCCTGGCTCAGGCCTATGTGGACTCCGAAACCTTCGCTGTTTATGGTGCAAAATCGCTACCTCTCCTTGTCGTTTCAACTTTATTCATCACCGCAGCCCTTTCGGACTCACGTGACAGGACAAACGCCCGGCGTACAACGCTCTTCAAACTGATAACCTTCAGTCTTGTTCTCTTGAACGGTTTAGCAATTGGACTGTTCATCATACCGGGTTCGTTAGTTCACGTAAGCCAGCTCCTCTTACTTGGGACACTTGTAGCCCTCAACACAATCTTGTTTACTTTCCTCTACCGGTTTGGTCCAACTCGCTTGACAAAAATCTTTATTTTTACGGTCCTTTTGCTGGATCTCAGTTCGGCCAGTCTACCAAGCATTGGAGCAACGCAACCGCCCGAACTTCAGAGCGGGGTGGATGAGTTAATCAGCCTCAGAAGGTCTCAGCCATTCGAGCGCCTGCTGTCCTTAGGCCACCCGAATCACTTCATGTTACGTCAAATCGAACATGTTAATGGCTATAATTCTGGCATCTTGAGCGGTTATGAGACTTTTTTACGAGCATTTGCGGACAGGCCCTTTCCCGGCTCTACAGCTGTTCTGGTCGATGGGGCGAAGATTGACGCGCGCGTTCTCGATTTTCTTGGGGTAGGTGCCCTGATCTACGATGAGATTTTCGATGATTCGCAGTACAAACCTCTAGCCAGCAGCGACGGTATGACTCTTTACAAGAATCCGGATCCGTTGCCGAGAGCATTTGTCGTCCATAAGGTCGTGCCGGCCGCTTCTGTTGATGAAGCCCTCCGGCTAATGATGAATGACAGCTTCGACTTTTCCCAGCAAGTTGTGATTATTAACAGCGATCGAATGGAATCGCGTACGCTGTCCGAATCGCTCGTCTCAATTGAAGATTATGTGCCGACCAGTGGCAATCTCACCATAAAGGTTCAAAACCCGACTCCGGGAATTTTGGTGATGAGCGAACCATACTACAGCGAACGTAGAGTCTGGGTGGATGGAGAAGAAGTAGAAGCTCTCCGGGTGAACGTGGGCTTCATTGGCGTAGAATTGGCGGAAGGCGAGCATCTCGTCGAGTTGCGCTACGTGCCTGTGTCCCTTTATACGGGCTTGGTTATCACCGCCGTCACCCTCCTGCTGTGTTCGGGTGCAATCATCGCATGGTACAGGCGATCTGGGGCACGACCCGCTATCCTGGAGGACGGCCTGGCCCGGTATGATTGATCGGAAACTCGAAATGCCTTCTTTGATTATTTTGGTGGTATTGGAGGGAAGACATGCCAGATAGTAGCAAGCGGCGACTTCTAATCTTCATCGTCGCCTACAATGCCAGACGTTCCATCGCCAATGTTCTATCCCGGATTCCCCCGGAACTGACAAGGGAATACGAAGGAGAGATTCTGATCATTGACGACGCCAGTAACGATCATACCTTTGAGGAGGCACGTTCAGCGAGCGATGAAGCGTTCGCTCCCTACAAGGTTCGTGTTCTCGAGAATCCCATCAATCAGGGTTACGGCGGCAACCAGAAAATCGGCTACTGGTATGCGCTGGAGAACAACTTCGATTATGTGGCCCTCGTTCACGGCGATGGCCAGTACGCACCTGAGCGGCTAATGGACCTGCTTCTGCCGGTGCATCGCGGTGAGGCGGATGCCGTCTTGGGCTCCCGGATGTTGACCCCGGGAGCCGCTCGGGCGGGAGGCATGCCTCTTTACAAGTACATCGGCAATAAAGTCCTGACCCGCTTTCAAAACAGAATCCTGGGCACAGCCTTCAGCGAGTTCCACTCTGGCTACCGAGTTTATCGCGTAGCCGCTCTCCGCAAGATTCCCTTTGACCTTAACACCAATGGCTTCCATTTCGACACCGAGATCATTCTTCAGCTGTTGCTGGCTGATCAGCGGATCGTCGAAATCCCAATTCCAACCTACTACGGTGACGAAATCAGTCATGTCAACGGCATGGCCTATGCGGCCAACGTGGTCGCTGCCACTCTGAAGGCGCGCATGCAAAGCCTCAACATTTTTTATGATCGCAAATTTGATTGCACACCTGGCGCAGAGATGAACAGCTACTATCGTCTAAAACTCAGTTTTAGAAGCCCTCATAGCCTGGCCCTAAAAGTCGTAAAACCGAATACTCGTGTATTGGATTTGGGCTGCGCCGGAGGATATCTGGGCAGGGTATTGACGGATCAGTCCGGGTGCTCTGTTTTGGGTGTTGATCAATATCCACTCAAGGACGGTGTGCTCGACGATTTCATAGTCCATGATTTGGACAGCGGGCCTCCAGAGATTGACTTACGTGAGTATGAATACATTCTCCTATTGGATGTGATCGAGCACCTGAAATCACCTGAGGGATTTATCCAGGAACTACGACAAAGGATGCGGCCGGATTCAATACTTATCGTAAGCACGGCGAATATCGCCTTCATCCTGACACGCCTGAGCTTGCTATTCGGCAATTTCAACTACGGCAAACGTGGCATTTTAGACCTGACCCACATGCGTTTGTTCACTTTTGCTTCTCTAAAGAGGTTGTTTGGCCAGGCCAATTTCGATGTCCTTGAGGTGATGGGGACCCCGCTCCCGTTCCCTTTTGTATTTGGCCCGGGCAGCCTGGCCCGAGCTGCCCTGGCCGTAAACACGCTGCTGTTGAAATTGCTGCCTACCCTGTTTTCCTTTCAGGCTATGTTGGTCGTCCAGCCAAGGCCAACGCTGGCTTATCTGCTGACCGCGGCCGAAGAAGAGAGCAGAAGACGTGCGCAGGCCCAGGATCGTGTTTGAGTGAAGTGACCTCATCTTTCTGGAGACGCCGAGAGCTGTAAATACAGTGCCAATCGCCATGATTCTTTTCAATGTATGATTTTAGTCGGGAACCTCCCTGCTCAGGTTTTGATGGAGGCCGCCGGCGCCAGGGACTGTAGCTGCTGGGAAACCTTCGCACGAGGCATATCAGGCAAATCGGAATCTGATCCTGATGTTCTCGGATGAACGCGAATCTCGATCCCTTTGAAGCGAGAAGCTGCCGACATTATTCATAAACCTCGTTCCCGTAACAACAAGAGCCCGATCTTACTTGAGCCGGCGCATTTGAGCCTTTTCAGGCTCGCTGCCGGCAGCTTCTGCCTCGACCTGTTTCTGGAGGTGGTCCATCCGGCAGTAGAGCAAACCGGGCATGATCTGATCTTCCTTGATCTTCATGCAGTTATCGCTTTGCGATCTATTACTCCCAGGTCTGCTTGCACCTCTATTAAGGTGTTGAACGATCCCTTTTTGGGGTATTTTTAGCCACAGGATGTTCACAAAGATTGAAGAGAATCGTCACCGCCTTCTGTTTGCCCTGCTCGTTATGTAGGTCGTTTTGCTCGCCGGCTGCGGCCAGGTGCCGGCACTTCCACTGACTTCCGGCGAGCCGCCTGTTCAACCTCAACCAATCCCCAAGATAGAGAAACTGATCATGGTAACGACGATGGCCCAGTGGCTCGATTCGAGATGCCTGCTGCTGCCGGCATCTTCTTCCCGGGAGGATGCCAGAGAAGGTGATGGCGTTCACTTCTATCGCCATCCATTCGGCCGGCGCTACTTTCTCTCCCAATGGTCGCTGCTCGACGTGGCTTGGCCGGAAGGCAGCTCGGCCGCCGGGTACATCGTCGACCGCTCGGAGATGACAGCTGAGGAATTAACCTATCTGGGGCCGCTGCCTCGTCTCAGTAGAGTAACGATTCCCTTTCAAAATCGTGAAACGGCTCACCAGGCCCGGGAGACGTGGGCTGTCAGCTTAATCGACTCCGGCACCGTGCGGCGTGAGGAGCGCCAGATCATTTATCTCGAATGGAGCCACAGTCAGGCCAAGGCAAACTCGCTTTTCAATCTTTACGCAGCGGGTATCGTCCTGGAGGACGGCCGCCTGGTCCTGCTCCAGAGCAACAGGCCCGACCTGATCCCCGCCCTCCTGGATGCACAGGCCGCCTGCCTGCCTGCTCCTTTCGAGGTCAGGTCATTTGACCTGCCCGCTGCACTGCACCTGTCCCAAGGCGCGTACGACATACCCTGGCACCTGGAACCTGATGAAGACTTGACACTTGCACGTCACGATATATCTCCGGCCAGCACAAACAGCGAATACATTCCCGTTGGAATCGATGATCTCGAAAGAATCACGCCACTTTTTAAACCGGCCGCCGGTTCCGCCTACAGCTTCACGCTACCCCCGGTTTGGGATGGGGTGCTGCCGGCCGCTGAAGCGGCCCTGGCGGCTAACCCGATTGTGCAGGTCTGCCTTGGCTGTGTTACCTTCAATTCGAAGGCGACTGTCCTTTCTCTGGAATTTGCAGACCGGGAGACCGCTGCCGAATTTGTGGAGGCGATCTATGCCTATGAATTTGGGCGACATGGGGGGAAAGCTGTTGCTTTTGTCAATGGCGCCATCCAGATGGATGAATACACGGCCTATTTACATGCCGGCCGCTTTTTCTACGTGATCAACAGCTGGATGCCCGATACCATTTCCGCCTTCTTAAGATCGGCAAAAATAGATATTTGAAGGCGGAATTTGACTCGGTGTATGCCAGACCTCAAAGAGAATACCGAAAGCTCTCGCTTTGTTTTATGCAACAGACTTCAGGCCCTGGGTTAAACGACCCTCAAAACTATTGATACATTCGCATACTGAGTAAGTTCAGCTCAAGAAAGAAAGGGTGAAGCAGCAGGTCCATTTCTGCCGTTCGGCCGATCATGTTCGGTTTGCTTCCACCAATTGCGGCCAGGGCCTCCCCCTACATTTCTCTTGTCCAACCCTCCCGGGTGCCCCTTTTTCTGTGACTCTGGTTTGGTGACCAGGGTTTTTTCGAGCTGGATTTGGAGCCAATGCAGGTCGTAGTGATCTGCCCCCTAAATTCGCCCTAAAATAATGAGAGTATCCAGTAGAAAAACGAATTGGAGAATTCTCGAAGGAAAGGAATCGCTTCAGTGAAGAGCAAATCCTGCGCATACTGGCGGGGTTTGC
>JBFGLD010000520.1:0-5083 GCA_041576335.1 Anaerolineae bacterium
ACAAATTCGGTTCCCAGTATTCCTTTGATGGTCCGCGCTTTTTTGGCCGACTCTACAATCAGCAGTTTCTTCTTCAAGACATCCCCAAACTTCCTCCGTCTTCGGATAATTTGTACTACTCAAACCAGATTCAAATCTTGATATGTTATACTACGACAAGTTCTGGTTCTGCAAGCTACTTGCCACTTAAAGCCTGCATCAATGAAACCTGTTTTAGGCTGCGAGGCAAATTGCGACAGCTAAAATTAAGAGGAGATAGGCAAAAATGATCTCTGATAACGAGATGTGTTATATTGGTCGTAAGTCGTGCGGCTGCATCGCCACGACATTCATAGATACGCCGGGCCATCGACACTACATCGCCAAAGCACTGCACGATTGGGTGCTGAGTGGATTGATCGTAGAGCGGGTCACGGTTGAGTTTGTTCGTGAAAATTGGCCAAACGACTGTCCCCACAAAACAAGACAATTGTCACCTGAAGAAGAAGAGGTTGTTTTCTAACCGCATTCTGCGCTTCTTGAGTCATGAAGATCCTACATAGTCCTTGATTAAATGGGTCAATCCGTTTTCTAAGAACAACGGCGGAAAGAATAACGGACTCGCCGGCTGTACTTTTTGCCTGAATTTGATATAATTGAGGATCTATCAAAAATGACAAGCCCACTAAATTCTGAAACTTCCCATAGGTAGGAGGTAAAACACTATGGCTAACATTCTTTGTATTGGTGCCGGTCACGTTGGTGGACCGACGATGGCTGTCATCGCCAAAAATTGTCCACAACATCGCGTTGTCGTCGTTGACATAAATGAGGAGCGTATTGCAGCCTGGCAATCTGATCATCTGCCCATCTTTGAGCCCGGGCTGGATGAGATTGTCCGCCAAGCTCGCGGTCGAAATCTTTTCTTTTCTACTGAGATTGACCGGCAAATTTCCGACGCCGATATCATCTTTGTCAGCGTCAATACCCCCACTAAAACCTTTGGGCGGGGCGCAGGCAAAGCAGCCGATCTACAGTACTGGGAGAAAACGGCTCGCCAGATTTTAGAAAACTCCACGGCGCCCAAAATCGTCGTCGAGAAAAGTACGCTCCCCGTGCGGACAGCAGCAGCTATGGAGCGCATTCTCAACTCCAATGGGCTTCATTTTGATGTCATATCCAATCCTGAATTCTTAGCCGAAGGAACCGCGATCCGCGATATGGAGAACCCGGACCGGGTATTGATTGGCGGTCGCGAAACAACCTCGGGTCAACATGCCGTGCAGGCCATCGCCGAAATCTATGGCAACTGGGTTCCCCGGGAGCGGATTATCACCACCAATTTGTGGTCCAGCGAGCTGTCGAAATTGGCGGCCAATGCCTTTTTAGCCCAGCGTATTTCTTCCATCAACGCAATTTCTGCGCTCTGCGAAAAAACTGAAGCGGATGTGACCGAGGTGGCTCATGCCATTGGCTTGGATAACCGTATTGGTTCCCATTTCCTGCGGGCCAGCGTTGGTTTTGGTGGTTCCTGCTTCAAGAAAGACATTCTCAACCTGGTTTACCTGTGCGAGCACAACGGCTTGTATGAGGTGGCCAGGTATTGGGAGCAGGTTGTGAAGATGAACGAATATCAGCAGAACCGGTTTGTAGCCACGATTGTGTCGGCGATGTTCAACACAGTGGCCGCCAAACGGGTCGCGCTGTTTGGAGCAGCCTTCAAAGCTAATACCGGCGACACGCGCGAATCGCCGGCCCTGGCCGTCTGTCGGGCTTTGTTGGAGGAAAAAGCCGACGTTGTCATGACCGACCCGCACGCGCTGGCGAATGCCCGGTTCGATTTAGGCAAGCTGGCTGAACGCGTTGAGTTTGAAATCGATCCGTACAAGGCGGCTAAAGGAGCTCACGCGATTGCTATTTTAACAGAATGGCCGGAGTACACTCGGTTGGATTATGAAGCGATATATGACTCGATGATCAAGCCGGCCTTTGTTTTCGACGGGCGTAATGTTTTGGATCAAGCCATGCTGCAAAAAATCGGCTTTAATGTCTACGCAATTGGCAAACCACCTCGGGTTAACTTTGCAAACAATAGCTCGAGAGGGTAATCTCAAATCAGAAACCGCAAAACAGTGACCTGCCAGTAGCATAAAATATAGCCGCTCGACATTCCCGAGTAATCGATGAAGTTCGGCCTGCACTCGAAGCATTCTAGATTCTCCGGCTGGAACGATGACGGCCCGCCACAAAAATCGCCCGGCGAGCTAATTCCAATCCACCGGGGACGTTAACTGTCCCAATGCGGCCCGGCGAACCCAATCTAAGCCCTGAATGACCAACCAGCGGCGAAAATAATCGGTATCCTGGTAATTTCGGCCGGCTTGAACAAGTCGAAGTTCGCCGGGCCCGTGCAGGGCAATAAACGTTTGGTCAAGCTCGCCCGTAGGAAATGGCCCGATCAAACTCAAACCAATCCCGCCGGGGGGAGCGCCGGCCTGGGCCAGAGCGGCCGCTATTTCAGAGCCGTCCTTATGTTGAAATTTCGGGTAACCGGCCAATCCTACAGTTTGCCAGTTTTTGTCGGGGCTGTTCAGGTTGAGGTCGGTCAAAATCACCTGACCAAACCCGGCCTCCACCAAGTCGCGCCCTAGTTGGCCTCCGGTTAGGGTATCGATAACCCCCAGGCTTAAGCCTCGCTCCGCCAGCACCCGGCCGACAACTGCGGGCACCGTTTCTCCGTCAACCCCATAAATGGCAATGCCCAGCCGTTCCCGTAGTTGGGCCTCTATTGGAGCAATCAGAGCGTCGGCCTCAGCCTCGGTATCCGCTTTGGCTGTAATGCGCACATCAGTTTGTCCCGGATGTGCGGACAGACCGACGGTGGGATTTTGGGACGTCATTAGGTCACCGATTCCCCGATCGACGTTGCTCTCACCCACGGCACACGTCCGCAAAATGCGAACCTTAACCACTTTCGCGCCGCCCATCCGTTCGATCAAAAGGGGTACGACCGTATGGGTCATCATGTATTCCAATTCGCGCGGCACGCCTGGCAAACTGATCACAAAGCCGCGGCCGCGCATATCTTCGCTCAAAAAACAGGGCGCCGTGCCGACCGGGTTGGGTAGCGGTATGGCCCCTTTGGGAATGTAGGCCTGGCGTTTATTATTCTCGGCCATTTCTCGCCCGAAACTCCGAAATCGGGCGGCAATTTGCTTTTCCAACACGGGGCTGTAAACGAGCTTACGACCGGTTGCCTTGGCCACGGCCTGGCGGGTTATATCGTCTACAGTTGGGCCAAGCCCGCCCGAGGTAATAACCGCGTCAGAGCGATCGAGCGCCAAATTGAGGACTGAAACGATGCGGGCTTCGTTATCGCCCACCGTCGTTTTGTAATAAAGATCCAAGCCGATTTCTCGCAGCATTCTGGCGAGTTTGGTGGCATTCGTATCGACAATTTCCCCAAGTAGCAGCTCGGTGCCGATCATTACGATTTCTACTTTCATACAAATTCCTTCGCAATTGGCGACTTAACCCTGCTGCGGCAGCATTTTGCAGGAGAGCCGTGCGGCTATGCTATGGCCCTTGGAGTGGGTTTCCAAAGCTTCAAGGTAGTTTGCGAATAGGGTGTCTCTGGCGATTCCCACATCTCAAAACTGCCACCCAAACCACGACTGCAGACAACTCAGGTGGTAAGCGTGACCAGATGCGCCAACTGGTCGCTGCCTCGAATGGCAATTAATTCTTTACCTTTTTGACTGCGGCCTATTTTTGATACGGCACGGGCATATACGGTTTTGCTTTTGCGCTTCTTTGAAACAAACATTACCCGATCGGCGGCATTAACGGTCGCGGCTGCCGCGATCGGCCCGCTTTCTTTGGTCAGGGCTATGGCGATGACGCCCTGACCATAACGCCCTTGGGTGGGATATTCGTTTACGTCAGTGCGTTTGCCGTGTCCTTGCCGGGTAATGGTCAGCAAATCGCTGCGAGGTTTCACTAAGCCCGCCCCAGCCAACGTATCCTCTTTGGCAAGTTTGATCCCAAGTACGCCGGCTGCCGGTAGCCCCATTGGCCGGACGTCTTCTTCGGCGAAGCGGATAGCTTGACCTTTCATACTCACTAAAATCACATCGCGCTCGCCCGGCGTGGCGAACGCGGTCAGCATGCTATCGCCCTTTTCGAGGCCCATCACGACCGCTTCGGTACCTCGAATAGCCACTAAATCGGCCAGCGTGACACGTTTTACACGCCCAAACCGGCTTACCAACATTAAATAGCCGGTCGGCTCATCGTTATGCGGTAAAGCAAGCCCGGCCACCACCGGCGCACTGCCCGACCCAAATTCGATCAGGTTTGGACCGTCCCCCGGCAGCTCCCCTGCCGGTACCTGATGCATGGGAATGATCGTAACTTGGCCGTCGGTTCTAAACAGATAGAGCATTTCACGCGTGTGTGCCGGCACAGCCACAACCATCGAGTCTTTTTGGCGTCCTCGCGCCGGTTCCAAGGCCGACTCGCCCGGCCAGCGGCAGATGCGACCACCCTCGCTGACGCATACGATCACGGCCTCTTCCGGCACCAGGTCACCGGCCGTGATCAATTTATCGCCATTGGCCATCGCGTCCACGATCACGGTACGGCGCGGCGTACCGTAATCCTGTTTCAATTCTACTAATTCTTCCCTGATCACGCCCAAAATTTTCTTGGGAGACTTGAGTAGAGCTTCCAGGTATTTAATATCTTTCAGAAGTTCTTTATACTCCGTTTCAATCTTCTTTTGCTCAAGTGTGACCAATCGTCGCAGTGGCATATCCAATATTGCCCGGGCCTGAATTTCCGTCAACTGCAATTTTTTGCGCAAATTGGCCCGAGCCGTATCGGCGGTTCTGGATCGGCGGATGATCTCGATTACTTCATCCAAGTTTGCCAGAGCAGTGCGTAGGCCTGCCAATACGTGAGCCCGGTGCTTTGCTTGGCTCAGCTCAAAGCGGCTGCGGCGGGTAATTATCTGCTGGCGATGCTCAATAAACAATTGTAAAGCCCGCTTGACAGGGAGTAAGCGCGGCTCGCCATCTACCAACGCCAGCATATTGATACTAAA
>JBFGLD010000521.1:0-5061 GCA_041576335.1 Anaerolineae bacterium
AATCACTTCGCAAGACTGAGCCAAATAGGGCAAACTCATTGATTTGCCAACGCCGACAAAAATCTGCAACCTTATTTTGGGGTAAGGAAATATTTTTTACGCTTACATCCATCAGTTTCAAAAAAGTGTGACAAAATTAGTGGGCATAGATATTTGGCTGTTATTGTAGCATGTATATCAGATTAAGTTAAAAGAGCAAGAGGGAATGTGAATTTGTAAACCTAACGCCCAAAATTTAGCCGATTGCGGGTGGGCAAAACCAATTGCAACGCCAACACGCCGTCATAGGCCCAATCAGTTTCTATTAAACGCCGCTTAGCAATTCGCGTGCATTGATTTGGTGCGATTCGTTCGTCCGAAACCGACCTAACAAGGTCGGGGGATGGGCGGTAAAGAACGGCCACCAACTGTTCTTTAACAACTGTAGATTGATGTTGATGCGATGATACCGCCTTCGGTGGGTATCATCAAGTTCAACCGCCTAGATGGTTAGGCTGACAGCATCATCCCCAATCGTGCGACTGGTTATCAAGCGGTTGAAGCGGGATGAAAAGGCGGAATACGACGAACCAGACGTTGTAATCCCGTCGAGCAGGTGACTATGGTTAGCGCAAGCAAAGCTGTGTTTGAAGCGTCGTGAAGCACAACCGGCCTACACTGGTTAACAGGCCGGGTCCAAAATGGATGCGTATCTTGGGCTACGTCGTCAAATCGGACGTAGTAACCATCCCACATAGATACCGGCCCCAAGGGAAACAGCAACCTAAGGTCATAAACCCATCAATCTACGGAACGAAGTAACCCGCTGTCGGCTCTCAGCTCAGACTGAGCAGGTAACCAGCCGCATGCCCCAGTGGGAAGGATGCCCTTAGAAGCAAATGCCTCTGGTAACGCGGAGGATAGGCTGACGGAGGGCGGGTATTCGGGATGGTAAAGGTACATCACGGAGGCCGAAGCTTATGACACACGTCCTTGACGTAGTGAAGCTCGGACTAAGGTCCACCTCCAACTGTGCATTTACCAAGCGGCCTATTCTGGTAACGGATTAGGCGGTACTGATGACAACAGCCCGGATGCTCAGGAGCGGAGTGAAGCGAAAGTTTCACGCTCCGTTCTGAAGCAGAGGCCGGGAGGTCGCCCTCCCGGTCGACTGTAACTTAGGCTTTTTGGGGCTATATACGCACCCCTTCAATTATACTTACTGGAGCCTCTGTTGGAACGATATTCGTCAGCTTGAACCCAGTTGCGGCAAATAGTGTTTGAAATTCCGCCTCATTACGTCCACGCCCGCCAGTCATTACCAACATATGGAGATCAAATAGCTTGCTGAAGGATGGAACATTTTTGGACAAGGTCACACTTACCTCAATAATAAGTAGCTTACCATTATCCGCCATAGCACTGTGGCAGTTCTTAAGAAGGGCAACAGTTCGCTCATCATCCCAGTTTACGAGAATGTTTTTGAAAATGTAGGCATCGCCACCGCTGGGTATCGATTCGAAGAAGTCCCCCCCAATTACTTCGCAACGATCTATGAGTTCAGTCGCCTCTAGATGCTCTTTGGCACCCTTAATACCCTGTGGGAGGTCGAAAAGGACTCCTTTAGGCTTAGCATTGGCCTTCAAGATAGCTGTGATAAAAGAACCCTGTCCACCGCCTACGTCTACAATTTTATCAAACTTCGAGAAATCATAAGCGGTCATAACCGCAGTTGCTTCCTCAGCCGTATATTCTGTCATCGCCTGATTGAAGATCGCAGCGGATTCAGGACGTTGGGAAAGGTATTGAAAAACTCCGCTCTTGTGGACATGGTTGAAGGCAGTCTCGCCAGTTTTTATGCTGTGAAGAATACTTCCCCACGGTTGATATGTCTCTTCCCCATAATAAATTACCAAGGAGCGCAGTGAGCCAGGAGTTTCGGTTTGAAGATACGCTGCGAGGGGGGTCAGTTCAAAGGAGGCATTCTCGACCTCGGCAAAGATACCTATGCTGGTCAGGAAGCGCAAAAGGCGATACAGTTCTCTTGGAGATGTTTCGGTAGATTTTGCAAGCACATCACTACTTTTAGCCCCATCCTTCAGCAAATCGGCAATGCCGAGCTTGGCTGCAACATAGATCGCTTGCGAGGTCCAGAAACCGGTTATCATCTGAAGCAGTGCCGACCTTGACTGTTCATCACTCAGATTTCTAAAATCATCTTGTGTAGACATACTTATTCCTCCTTTCACAGCAAACAAAGCCTAACGCCCACAATCAGGCGATTACGAGCCAGCAAAGCCATCTTCAAAACAAATGTGCCGCCACAGGCACAACCAACTTCTAAAAACGGAAGGGTAGTAATTCGCCTGCATTGTGATTGGTGCGACTCGTTCATCCGAAACCGACCAAAAGGTCGGAGGATGGATGGCAGCGGAGTGATGACCGCTGTAACTGTATGTTGATGATGCTGAGATAATATGCGAGAAAAGGCGAAATATCAAGTCCATTTCCCCCAGTGGTTGGGGTAAAAGCATCTCCCTATGGCGTACGTCTGGCAAGCGTAGGTCAGGAGCAAGGAAGAAAAGACGATAAGCTGCGAACCAAACGCAGTGACCTCGTTGAGCAAGTGATTATGGCTAATGAATGAAGATATGTCAGAAGCGTCGTCAAGGAGACCCTGCCAACGCTGGTTGGCGAAAGGAACTCTCTTTCGCCGGGCAGGCCCAAAAGGGAAAGGATTCAGGCTTACGTGGTCAAGCTACACGTAATAACCACTCCACAAGGATACCGGCGTAAAGTATCGGCCTACGGTCACGAACCCATCAACATACGGAACGAGAAAACCTCCCCAGCTCTTGACGAAAGTTGAGCAGGCAGCCAAGCCGTAAGCGACGGGAGAAAAGGATGACCCAAAAAGCAAAGGCCTTGGGTAAATGCCGCGCCATAGTATGGCGAGATAGGCAGACGTGGGTCCGGTTAAGTGGAAGATAGAGGAGTGAAAAGAGGCTACATCTTATGGCAGGTGCTCTGAAGCATACTGAAGATTGGCGAATGATACCGTGGAAAGAAATCGAACGGAATGTTTTCCGCCTCCAGCAACGCATCTATCAAGCCGCAAACGGTGATGACGTCAAGCGTGTCCACAATCTACAACGTCTTCTTTTAAGTTCATACTCGGCCCGCCTGCTGGCGGTACGACGGGTGACGCAGGATAACCGAGGCAAAAGCACAGCCGGGGTGGATGGGGTGGCATCACTCAGCCCATCTGAACGGCTAGCCTTAGCCCAACAACTGCGCCAGCTGAACACAACCCCATCCCCAGTGCGACGAAGCTATATCGACAAGCCGGGGAGTAATGAGCAAAGGCCGTTGGGTATTCCCACCATGGCCGATCGAGCCAGACAAGCCTTGGTGAAGCTGGCTCTGGAACCACAATGGGAAGCCAAGTTTGAGCCCAATAGCTATGGCTTCAGACCAGGTCGCAGTGCTCACGATACCATTGAAGCAATTTTCAATTTCATTCGGCTTAAACCCAAATATGTTTTGGATGCCGATATTGAGAAATGCTTTGACCAGATTTTACATTCGGCCTTGCTGGAAAAACTGCAAGCCATCTACCCTATCAGCCAGGCCATTCAAGGCTGGTTGAAAGCAGGTATTATGGATGGAGACAAGGTACTGTTTCCAGAAGCAGGAGCACCACAAGGCTCAGTGATTTCACCTTTGTTGGCAAACATAGCCTTGCACGGCTTGGAACAAGCCATCGTCTCCTCAATGCCGAAATATCGAAGTCCAGCCCTAATCAGATACGCCGATGACCTGGTCATTTTACATTACGATCTAGACAGCCTGGAGCAAGCCAGACAGGAAACAGAAGCCTGGTTAGCTCAAATGGGACTGCGTTTGAACCCAAACAAAACCCGCATCACCCACACCCTCAACCCTCATCAAGGTCAGGTTGGCTTTGATTTTCTGGGCTTCAATATCCGCCAATACCCGGTCGCCCAACATCATACCCGAACATATCGGGCTAAACCAGGTTTCAAAACCCTCATCCGCCCCAGCAAAACGGCCATCGAACGTCACCTCTTCAAACTCAAACAGATTATCCGTCAATACCGTGGCTATGCTCAAGCCGCTCTCATTGGTAAACTCAACCCCATAATCCGAGGTTGGGCCAACTACTACAAAAGCTGTTCGGCTAAAGAAATCCTCAACCGTCTCGACAAGGAACTCTTTTGGAAGTTAGCCAAATGGGGCCGTTTTCGGCATCCTAGAAAATGGTGGAAATGGGTTTATCGTCGCTACTGGCAACGTCATCGACAAAAAGGAACTATCGAATTCTCCGATGATGACTACACCCTCATCAACTACGCCCACACAAAAATCCAACGCCATACCAAAGTCAAAGGCCATAAAAGTCCTTTCGATGGCGACTGGACCTACTGGACTACTCGACTGGGTAAAGACCCTACTAAACCAAAACGGGTTTGTGTTTTAATGAAGATACAAAAGGGAAGATGTACACATTGTGGTTTACGTTTGCGCGCAATGGACGTTCTTGAGGTTCATCATCGAGATGGTAATCATCACAATCACCATTACCTCAATCTCGCCCTCATTCACGGACATTGCCACGATTTCGTTCATCGTTCGCAGGTTCTGATGACAGCAGCCACTTAACTGAAAAGCGGTGTAATGGGAAACTGTTATGCCCCGTTTGGGAGCGGCGGTGGGACGGGCGACTGTCCCACCGACCGTAACTTGGGCGGCAGGATACCAGATTACAACTACCTTTCGGTCACGTATTGGGGATGAACAGCCTTGTATCCCATTGCTTCGGCGAGTCTGCCAAGGGTAGCCGCGAGAATTTTTTGGGCCGGAATCGGAACACTCGCATCATAGCCGTCATACCTGACCAATGTTCTGAGGGTAGCAGCGAATTGCAACGGGTTCTTTGGTAGTCCGCGTTTGTCGACCTTGCCTTCGCGTGTCAAGCCAAATATGGTGACAAACACACCTATGACATCCTGTACGGCCTGCGGGCTAGGTTGCTCAAACTTGTTGATTTGGCGATAAACC
>JBFGLD010000522.1:0-5046 GCA_041576335.1 Anaerolineae bacterium
CCACGACAGAAGGAATAAAAAAGCTGCACATTGAGGCGACGGTGCTTTTTGCAATTGAACACATCCCCAGCGTCGACGAAGTCACGCTGACAAAGTTTTTGGAGCTTGTCAATGCTACCGGAAATTTCGGGTTAATCAGCCGGGATCAACTTGTTCAAAAGATGGCCCTGATTATGAAGCACATTCCGGGTGCTTGCGAACATTCGCTATCGACGCTGGCGGAGCTGCTTGACATTCAGTTTCCCTGCCGCGTGAAGCAGCAGCCCTTTCAGCCAAAGAACGGTAAAGTAGTAGGGGTTGTTCCGCCTGCCTATGACCGTGCGTCAACGCAGGTGGCCTGGCAGCATTGAGCAGGGAGCTTTAGAGTCATCCAACTAACCACCTCGGGGGATGGTAGTAAAGAAACCCGGTTTGATAAATTAAAAAAACCGGGTTTCTGTTATTATGGTCGCTTAGTTAGAATTCGTATCTACGGCCACATTAATTTTGTCTTCACTTTTGCGGCTTTGGTTATTCGTCGACGGTCCCTTTTTTCTCTTTTGCCGCTTCGCCGGTCGTTTGCCAGGCTTATTTATCACGTCATTGATTTTATTATTCTCTTCTTCTTGAGCCGCAAAGTATTTGGCGGCAAAATCCGTTTGGCGCTGTCGTAAAGCAAGCGGAGCAACGGCCCGTAAATCATCTAGAGTGACGTCATAACGTCCGTCAGCAGCGGCGTAGGCGCGCCCGGCTTCGAACAGAGACATCTCTGCCCGGTGGCTGTCTATTCTTAGCATTTGTATCCAGCGCAAACCCTCGGCTTCAACATCTTTCTCAAAACCCACTTTTGGTAACCGTTTTCTTGCTTCAGCAACCTCTACGGCTGCCTCGGCCGTTTCGACAGCCCAATCCTTGACAAACTTATAAGGTTTGTTTTTATAGGCAATCGAGCGCCGATATATTTCCAGACGGTACTCCGGCTCTTGGATACCTCGGACAAACACCCGCAGGCCGAAACGGTCATAGATTTGCGGTCGTAAGCTGCCTTCCTCGGGATTCATCGAGCCGATCAGGGTTAATCGAGATCGATAGGTAGCAGCCGTTGGCCCTCGTCTAACTGTGTATTGACTTTGAGCCGCTGCATCCAAGATCGCATCGATGATCATATTGTCCAGTAAATTCACTTCATCAATGTACAGTAGGTTCTGATCGGCCTGGGACAGGATACCCCGTTCTAAGATGACGCGTTTCTGCTCTAGCGCGACTCGCTCGTTGATTCCTCCGACAACATCCTCTAAGCGGGCGTTTAGCGGCAGCTCGACCATGCGCATTTGCTCAGCCCGGGTAATGGGATCACCCATGCCCAACTTTTGAGCACAATTCTTGCAAACGCCGTCTAATCCAAAGTTATGGAGATCCTCAGGTTCACAACCATATTCGCATGCACTCCGCTCAACAACCGGCAGCAAACTCAACAAGCCCCTGACGGCCGTAGTTTTGGCCGTACCGCGGGCGCCAATCAACAACACCCCGCCGACAGCGCGATTGATTAAAGCTAAAATCAAGGCAACTTTTAATTCAGTTTGACCTACAATAGCCAAAAAGGGATAGCGTAGATCACTGGCCAAACCACGATCAGCGCTTTTTTTGGCAGACTTCAACACGGCTGCTACCGGGCCGCTAGAATAGAGAATTTCTAACAATTGAGATTTCGGTTTGGTCATAAAAATCAATTCAGAAAATATAAGACGCTGCAGCAAAATCAAGAGAACGGCGTTGGTTTGTTCTATCCCCGATACCCACCCGTGTTTCTCGGATTAAACGAGTCGGTTAGCTCGCTGCCGGCTTGGGTGGAATTTTCAATGTCTGGCCCGGCCGTATGTGCCCGGGCTCACTCAAAATTTCTTGATTGGCCTCAAAGATAAACCTCCACAGGCCGGATTGACCGTAAAACTGTCTGGCTATCAGCGACAGCGTATCGCCGGGTTGAACCGTGTAAGTCTGCCAAGGCGCCTCCGGAGGTGGTTGAGACTCGGGCGGCGGTTCATCCGCGGAAACTAGAAAGCGCAGGTTTTTTTCAACAAGCCCATCCAGCGTGCTTTGAACGGACTGGGGCAGGCCGGAAACACGCTGAACTAATTTTGCCCCGCCGCCACGCAAACGAGCTAACTGGCTATCATGTATTTCCGCGTCTGTGCCAAGCGCCGTTACGTAATCCCAGCGCCCGACCGCCTCATCTACAGAAAAAGAAACGTCGGGCCGAAATTTCCAGACATAAGCTAACGCGGCGTCCAGATACTGATCGGTATCCGGAAGCAAGAGCACATGCTGCCCGGGTCGAACATCAGGCTGCGTATCACGTGTAGGTGGGGTTGACGCGTCGGGTTCAGCCGCGTCAAGCGCCCCAATTCGTGCCCGCAGCTCTGCCGGGTCGAAATTGTAGCCGGGACAGGTTGTATTGTTTCCGGCCAGCTCCCGATGTCCACGAATATTCTCGACCGGAATATTGTACTTTTCGCGTAAGTATTGAATGAGGGCCAGCAGGGATTTTTGTTGAGCTTCTGTGGGGAAGGTGTAGTTATTGGGGATATGTTTATTATGTCCCCCTGAATCCCGATATATGCGGTTCTCGCTAAACCAACCGGCCAAACAAAGTGCCAAGAAGTGATTATTCCAGTATTGACCGTATTCCATACCTTCTGAGTTATCCGGGTCTTTAAAGCCGGCGTGGTAAGCAGAAATCTTTTCGTCTAAAGCATACTGGATCTCTCCACTGCCGGTAATAACATAGTTGTAGCCACCGTGGGTCCAGCCGCGGGTCTTAACGTGATAATCAAAAAAGGTAAAGGCATCACCAATAGGTGCACCGGTCGACCGGTCAGCAGTGGCCGAGTGATGTACAGCAATACCTAGAATTTGGCTGTTCCGCTGCCAATCTTTGTAATATTCGTAATTGGGCATCTTTGCCCGCACATCGTTAATTTTTAGTTCCATAATTTTGCCTTATGCCGGATTAGGATTGTCATAATCATATTGTACCTAGAAATAGGCATTGGGACAAGGATCGACCCAGCAATACGGCGGGCTGTTAAGGTTAAATCAAAACGGGCTGTCTCAGCAGCCCGTTTTGAGTAATGCGGATTTAACGATACTAGGCTCAGGGTCAACTAATTTAGCAAACAGTATGGCTGCAATTACTCTTCTCCGCCTCTTAGCATACCGAGTACCACGAAGACACCTAACAGCGCCGCACCGCTCAAGGCGATGTTTACAACGAGCAAAGTAATAATGAGACCCTCATTCATGGCAAATTACTGATCCTCCTGAACTATTTATGTCGTGATTTTGCTCTCTCCCAAACAAGCGTCGAGGAGTCAATGACGATAGAATTTGTCGGCCCTATTATATACCTATCCCGTTTAATGGTCAATGCACCTGATCGTTTGTGTAAATATTCCCAATTAAGAGCGTCGTCTTGCGGAGAGCGCGGCCCTTGCCGTTTCTTGTTGACCGACTTTATCAACCGTGCTATTATCGAAAATCATAGAGAAAGTCGACCCATGTTCACTTACAAGCAGGTTCGCCAACACTATCTTGAGCATGAGAAAAAAACGTCGCCGGCGCGGGGTGCCCAGATATTGGTCGTGGGATTCGCCTTAATCATAATTATTGGCACAGTGCTGCTGACCTTGCCGGTCGCTACGATCGAGTCTTACGATCTCACCTGGCAAGAAGCTTTGTTCACGGCCGTATCCGCGACGACCGTAACCGGGTTGGTGGTCGTGAGCACAGCCGGCACCTATTCGACGTTCGGGCAAATCGTCATTCTGGCATTGATCCAAATTGGCGGCGTCGGTTTTATCACGCTTTCTATTTTACTTTTCAGGCTGATCGGCCGGCGTATTGGCATTTACGAACGTATTTTGCTGAGTCAGACCTTAGGAGTAGGAGGCTATCAGGGCATTGTCCGCCTCACCTTAAACGTTTTGTACATTACTGTCGTAATCGAGCTCATTGGTGCCTTGATCATATTTTCTCGTTGGATCCAAATAATGGCCTGGAAGCAGGCCGTTTACTACTCAATTTTCCACTCGGTGTCGGCGTTCTGTAACGCCGGCTTTGATTTGTTTACGGGTTTGGACGACCCGGTAGTCCAGGCTACACAGCGGGACCCCATCGTCCTCACCACGTTGGCTCTTCTGATTACGATCGGAACGTTGGGCATTACGGTTATCTACGATCTTATTTTTTGGCCCCGCGAGCGCCATTTATCACTGCATACACGTCTTGTGTTACCGTTCACCCTCCTTTTGGTTTTCGTCGGAACCGTTATCGTGATGGTAGACGAAAGTATTGGGGCGGGGCATACGTTATCCATTTTACCGCTCGGCGAACAGTGGCTTTTAGCAGCCTTTACGATTGTCTCCAGTCGAACCGCCGGCATCACCCTGGTACCGATGGCCGGATTAGGCGACGCCAGCCAGCTAATCATCTTCGTTTGGATGTTCATTGGAGGAGCCCCGGCCTCGATGGGCGGCGGCGTTGGTCTCAGTACAGTCGCCGTAGTTTTGGTGACGATGAGCTCGATTGCGCGCGGGTACAAAGAAGTACGTGCTTTTGAACGAACGCTGCCCTTAGAAACTATCTTCAAGGCCGTGGCCATACTGACCATGTCAACCGCGTTGGTTGCCAGCGTGACCTTGATTTTAATGCTGATGAGGGAGGGGGAGCCATTTCCGGTGGCCTTCGAGGTAATTAGCGCGTTTTCGAACACCGGCTACTCTCTGGGAATTACCGCGAGTTTCAGCGAGATAGGCCGGGGACTTCTGGCGTTTACTATGTTTTGGGGGCGATTAGGACCACTCACCTTGGTGGTTGCCCTGGCTCAGCGCGACCGTCACAGCCTAATTCGCTTTCCGGAAGAAAAAATTATCATTGGTTAATGATCGAGGTGCATCTTAATGACAAATCATAATTCGTCGTGGTTTCAACGGATGTGGCAGGGTCTAAAAGCACTGGCCAATGGCAAATCCCGGCCCTATCCTCAACGGCATCATAACAACCACC
>JBFGLD010000523.1:0-5033 GCA_041576335.1 Anaerolineae bacterium
CTGTGGGCGGTGATGCTGCCGCCATGATCGGTGACAATGCCAGAAGTAATGGACAAGCCCAGCCCCGTCCCTGGAATACTGTGCGACGGATCAACGCGGTAAAATCGTTCAAAGAGCCGCTCGAGCTGCTCTTTAGACAGCCCCATCCCGGTATCAACGATGCGCAGAATTGCTTCGCGGTGCGGAGGCACTTCAGGGACCTTCGAAACTGAGACGATTATTTCCCCTTTTGAGGTATATTTTATCGCATTATCAACTAAATTTCTAATAACCCGTTCTAACTGATTAGCATCTGCTTCAATCATCAAGGTGGTATCAGCTCCCGTAAATTCAAGTCTTAGTCCTTTTTCTTTGGCTAATGGAGCCAGCTCTGAGACGACTTGTTGGCTGACAGCCACAAGGTCAAGAGGTTCGCGCCGAATTTGCAGCATACCGCCGTCGAGCCGGGATAGTTCAAGAATATTCTCTACCAATCGCTCTAACAAGTTTGCTTGTCGTTGGATAGTCTGTAACATATGCTGTTTTTTATTTTCATCCAATGACTTGTACTTTAAAAGGCTCCCAATGTGCAAGGTCATAATCGCAATTGGCGTTTTAAGCTCGTGCGTAATGCCGGTCATAAATCGGGCTTTCATGCGGTCCACTTCTTGCAAGGCCGTTACATCCCTTAGTACGATTACCGTGCCGGTATTAGTAGTCCCTGAAGCATCCCACATTTTGGCTGCGTGTGCCTGGATTGAAAGCATTTTTTCAGGGTTGTGGGGGGCGGTGACCTCAGTGGTTGCCGTGTATGTTGAGTCGAGTTGGGCATTAATATGACGTACGAACTGCCAGAGTGGGATGTCAAACTCCTCTCGTTCAATTGATTGGCCCATCGTTTCCGATAAATTAAAATTGAGTAATTCCTCAGCGGCCCGGTTGGCCATCATAACCCGATTTTGAGGGTCCGTTACAAGCAAGCCATCAGCAATACTGATTAAGATCGTTTCGGTTTTTTCTTTTTCACGAGCCAGTTCGTGGGTACGAGCTTTGACCTTTTGCTCAAGCTGTTGGTTGAAGCGTTGAATTTGCCCAAACAGCCAGGCATTCTCGATGGCAACCGTCACCGCATCGCCAACGGCGTTCAGGAGATGCAAATCATCTTGATCGAACCGATCTGGATCGTGGTGGACGGCCTGCAAAACCCCAATCACCTGCTGGCGCACGCGGAGGGGAACACATAACATTGAGCGGATTGGGTGAGCCTCACGATCTGTGGCTGACCTCTGGTAATGAGGATGATTCTGGACATCACCAATTAAAAAGGGTGCCCCACTGTTAACGACGTACCCCGAAATTCCTTCCTGCAAGGGCTGCCTGATCCCATGAATCGCCCCAGCGCTGTCATTAAAGGCCGCAGAGAGCAGTAAGGCCTGGTTAGCCCGATCAACAAACCACAACGAGGTCGCTTCGGCCTTTAGCACTTTTTGAACCTGCCTAATGGTGGCATCCAGCACATCATCCAAATTTAGAGAAGCGGTGACGGCTCGCTGAATTTGGTTGAGTAAGGCTAGTTCCCGATTACGCCGGGCCAAAATAGTTGCCTGGCGGCGGGCTGCCTCTTCGGCCTGGTGAATGCGTACGTTAGCGCCAATACGGGCTAATAATTCCTCCGGGGCAAAAGGACGAGTTATATAATCATCGGCCCCGATTTGCAAACCCTTAGCCGCTTCTTTTGTACTGCGGCTAAAAGCTGTTACAAAAATGAAAGGGATATTTTCAGTTTCAGGGTTTTCCTTAAGCCGGCGGCAAAATTCATAACCGTCCATACCGGGCATCTGAATATCTGACAAAATTAGCGACGGTTTAGCTTTTTGGATGAGGTCCAATGCTTCTTCAGCATTGATTGCTTCCATGACAGTGTAGTTTTCTCGCTGTAAAATGAAGCGCGCCAATTGAAGATTCTGAGGTGTATCATCGACGACTAAAATATTTACTGCTTCATCTGCTGCAGCTAGGCTGGAGGTGGCGGCCTGCAGGTCAAATTCGGCCACATCGAAATCGAGGATATGCGAGTTTTGGGTTGAGGACATCTTTTCCTGCTCAGGTTCTTTGAAATCGTCGATGTTTTCAACCAACAAACTTAAGGTATAGGCCCGATTTGCATCGATGTTGAGCAAATCTTGTGTTTCTTCGGTAAAGGCTTGATCAACCACATAGGTAACATTAGTCAGGTCCTGATAGAACTTATGAACTTCTTGCCACCAAGGATCGGTATTGTTTTCGACCAAAGTTTGGCTAATACCCGCTTGGTCAATCTCCGGTGATTGGGCAGCTAAAAACTCCTGAAAGCTAAGTTGGGCAAAGCGGTAATGCTCCTTTGTTTTTACCATAAGGCCGCTTCGTAGAATGAGATCGACCAGACGTTTCTCCGTATCTTTTGAGCGCGTGCCTAAGGTCATTGTCGCATCGTGAACTAATGAAGCCAGGCTCTGTTCCTCTATTTCAAATTGGCGGTTTTGGTGCAAGTTGAAGGCAATTTTTTGCAGGATACAGCGTTTATCTGTCTCGGAGAATTGCGAAACGAGCGAGTCTTCTTTCATGCCGTGCTGTAGCAGGACATTCAAAAAGTCGGCATAGAGTAATCCTCTGTTGGCCGGCAGATTTCTGGTCGTTAACCCAACAAAGAGAAGCATCCACAGATGCAGGGGCGTATGAGCCAGGGCATAAATCTGTTCTTCTTGGGTAATAGACGCTAAGGTGGTTAGAGTATCCGGATTCAAGGTTCTCCAATTTTGAGCAAACGCTTTGATCGTGTCTGCTTCAAGGCCGATAAACTCAACAATCTTCAGCGGACCGGGTTGACCAAAAATGCCGGCAAAATCGGAGCGAGCGGTAATTACCAGGTAATTATTGGGCCAGCTTTGTATCTCGGTTTTGCACCAGGAGACAAGTTCCCTGGCCTGTTCTAGGGGAACTGAATTCAAGTCATCGATTAAAATAAGAAATCTTCCCTGGCTTAACCGTTCTATTGTATAATCCCCACCAGGCGGTTGGAGCCGGCGATAGAGCAGGTTAGGGAGTGATAGTCTCGGTACAGTGGACAGGGCTTGAGCTAAGTCAGAAGCCGATAACAAAACAGGAAGCAAATCGTGGCTACGTTTGAGGCGGGCTGTCGTTTTTTGGCGAGCATACGTCAGTAGAAGGTACAACATCGTTTCTGTTTTACCTATGCCAGGCTCGCCTAATAGAACGACATGACGAGCCGTTCTGAAAAGGTCGCTCAACGTCAGCTTATTTTTTTCGATCGTCTCCGCCGTAAATTGTGGTAATACGAAAAAATCTTCGCGGTAAAGCGGAAGGAGTTCTTGGTGAGCCGGCATCCAAAAATCCTTCTTTTCCCATTCGTTGATGATTTGCTGCCGGTATTCATATTCAAACGTAATCCAATCTAACGCAGCTGCAAGATGTTCGGAGCCAGGTTGGTTGGAGATGCCCCGATATTCAAGCCGACCCCCCGATAAGCTCGTTTGATCCGTTTCGGCGTCAGGCCATGGGGCCGGATGATCGCGCAGGGCCGCTTCGAAAGAGGTTTTTTCGGATTCTTTTGTCTGAAATAGATGAGGCCAGATTTTCTCAAAAAAGGGGCGCAGCCATAGGCCAAGGACAAAAGTTATTAAGCTCAAGACCACTACGATTAAAATAAAAACCACTTGTGGTGAACTGACGAGCCCGGCAGGAAGTTGCGTTATCACGAGCAGTGTCCACAGCGTCATGTGAGTATTGACCTACATGGTGAAGCTAAATTTTTGGAGATCCTATATTATTAATTCAAGATCAATAAACCGTGACTCGATTATAACATTCTTGCCTCTAAGTGCAAGTACTTCTTGGAAATTGGGTATATTCCAAAGGGGCTAATTGTAAAAAATATGAATAATTATTTTTCGCCAACGGCGACTAATACCATTCTTTACTGCAGGCGCTGGCAAGAAACGATGGAATTTTACCGAGATTATCTAAAGCTGCCCATTACTTATGCCTCGGACTGGTTTGTTGAATTTCGGCTGGTGGGAGCCGCTCATTTGAGTATTGCCGATGAACAGCGGGCAACAGTAAAAAGCAGCGGTGGACGCGGTATCACCCTCACTTTTCAGGTGGAAAATGCCGATAAGACCTGGCAAGATTTACGCCAGCGAGGTTCGATCTTAACTCCGGTTAAAGAACACCCCTGGGGTGCTCGCCATTTCTACTTTTACGATCCGGAAGGGCATCGGTTGGAAATATGGTCGAACAAGGCCATTGCTTAAATGCAAGCTGTAAAGTATACTTATTGATCAATCTATAGCAATCGTTGTTCGTTTGGAAATGCCTCCCAAATAAAGCCCAAAGTCAGGCGTACGTCAATAATGACCGTTTGGGCTTTGCGGTTGGCGGGTTTTACGAGCTTTGCTATGGCTTGATTCTTGACCTTTTCCCCGGGCAAATCTTGCTCGGGCGGCTCCGGGTTCAGGCAAGTAAGAAGGCGAATAATTGAAGGTGTAAGGCCATGGTAGCAGTCAAAGATAAATATTCAGAGATGACCAGTAAGGATCTCATTAAATTTGAAAGCTGGCTGGAGTCCTTGTCGGTGGGGCGCTCTGCGACAGAGGTGGATTTCATTCGCGGCGCTTGTTTGATGGCCCAAAAGGCGCATCAAGGCCAAAAGCGCGCCTCCGGAGAACCCTACTTTCAACATTCGCTGGCTGTGGCCAATATTTTGGCGGATCTTCGTTTGGATTATGAAACCATTGCTGCCGCCCGATTGCACGACGTTCCGGAAGATACCGATGTGACGCTAGAAGAGATTGAAAACGAATTTGGTCCCAAGGTCGCCGAACTGGTCGATGGGGTAACCAAAATGGGGCAAATTCAAGCGTATCGCGGGCAATCTGAAAAGAGTAAGAAAGAGTGGGTTCAGGCCGAAAGTCTACGCAAAATGTTTTTGGCTATGGTCGATGATGTCCGGGTTGTGCTCATAAAATTGGCCGATCGAACCCATAATATGCGTACCC
>JBFGLD010000524.1:0-5032 GCA_041576335.1 Anaerolineae bacterium
AGAGGTCAGGGGTTCGAATCCCCTCAGCTCCACTGTAACGCATTGAGACATACCCTCTTACGAAAAGGTAAGGGGGCTTTTGTTTTTAAGGCCGTGGAAAGGTTAACGAGCCAGCCGGCTTGCCGCAGGCTGAGCCGGCTGTTTGGGGCAAATCCAACTGTTCTCTCAACGGTTTGCTTTTTTCACCCCTGCAAGTAAAATGTCAAAATTACCCGTAGAAGAGGTGCTGTGCAATGGCTCTACCGAAGTCTGAAGTAATTTGGTTCAATGGAGAGTTTGTGCCGTGGGATGAGGCAAAAACACACGTGTTGTCACACGTGCTACACTATGGGACCAGCGTATTTGAGGGCATCCGGGCCTACCAAACTCCGGCCGGCCCGGCCATATTGGGTCTGGCGCCACATGTTAAGCGTCTGTTTAACAGCTGCAAAATTATTAACATGCCTTTGTCCTACGGCCAAGAAGAAGTCAGCCAAGCCATTGTCAAGACCGTAGCTCGCAACAAACACGCCGCTTGTTACATTCGGCCCCTTGTATTCCGGGGGTATGAAACGCTGGGGGTCGATCCGCGCGCGTGCCCGGTGGAAATGATCATCGCGACCTGGCAGTGGGGAGCCTATCTGGGCGCGGATGCAATCGAGCAGGGGGTCGAGGTCGCCGTCAGCAGCTGGCGGCGTATGGCTCCGGACACCCACCCGGCGATGGCCAAAGTGGGTGGTAATTATGTTAACTCGCAAATGGTGGTCATGGAAGCGAAACGTCACGGCTACGTAGAAGGCATCGTCTTGGATGTTCAGGGCTACGTCAGTGAGGGTAGCGGCGAGAATATTTTTGTGATCGTTGATGAGAAAATTTTTACGCCACCTTTGGGTAATTCAATTCTAGCCGGTATAACGCGCGGCTTTGCTATCACCTTGGCTCAAGAGAAAGGTTTCCCGGTCATCGAGCAGCAAATTCCTCGCGAAATGCTATATATCGCCGATGAAGTGTTCTTTACGGGTACGGCTGCCGAGATTACCCCAGTCAAGAGTATCGACGGCATCAGTATTGGCTCGGGTTCTCGAGGCCCCATTACCGAACAGATTCAAAGTGAATTTTTCGCCATTATTACCGGCGAGGTTGAAGACCGCCATAGTTGGCTGACGCCGGTAAAGTAAACGTGTGGTGCCCGGCACCCAAACTTGAGCGTTGATTACGGTTTTCATTTTGTTTAGAAAACGATGAGCTTCGGTTTAATTACCGCTTTCCTTCTTTTTGTTGGAGTTTTTGCGTTGGCCGAAGTACTGTACCGCGCAGGAAGTAAAGCTTGGCTGACCCGCAAGGTCACCCACATTGGGGGAGCACTCAGCGCCGTATTGCTGCCATACCTTGTCGATTTGCCCGTGGCCCTAGGCCTGGGGCTTTTTTTTTGCTGCTCCTGATCTGGACTAAAAAAGCCGGCCGGTTGAAAAGTGTTCACCGGGCGAATCCCCAGAGTCTCGGCGCCGTCTTGTTCCCCCTCAGCTTAACTCTATGTGCAGCCTTCTTCTGGCGCCTTAATCCACTTATCTTTCAGGGCGCCTCACTTATTCTGGGTTTATCCGATGGCTTAGCCGGGCTGATTGGCGAAAACTTCGGTCGAAATTCGTATCAAGTCACGGGGCCTAAAACTGTCGAGGGCAGCCTCACCTTTTTTGTTATCACGTTAATCATATTACTTACTATGCGCCAGGCTTATCGGGGTGACCTGGGTTTTTACGCCATAATAACGATCATCGCGGCTGCGCTCCTGCTGACCTTCGTTGAGGGGGCGTTGAGCCTGGGCTGGGATAACCTGGCCGTGCCCCTGGCTGCGGGGTTTGTCGTCTACTTTCTACTGGGCTAACCTGGGGCGGTTATTGTCAAAGCCGAACGATGGAGAGCGTAGAAGATCCTCCCTTCTGAGGCCGGAGGGGTGACATCCGGCTGACTTGCTGATATAATGGCACGAGGGGATAGGGGCAGTCGCATAAGCCTCGACTACACCCGAGGGACAAGCCAAATGATGAATACCTGGTTTAACAAATTGAGACTAAAATGGTTCCTGGCCGCAAGAACTCTGGGTTATACTCAGGATTATGTCGAGCACCTTTACAAAATCTATTTAAACCACAACAAAATTATCCATTTTCGCCATGGGTACCCGGTTTACTCGCTCACGACGCCTGCCGTATTTAGCAAACCTGCCGCCAATTTTTTAGCACGCTCTCTCTACCGCACCATTCAAAATAAAAATATTCCCAACTTGATGAGCTTTGCCGTCAATGATATCTGTGATGCTGCTTGCCAGCACTGCAGCTTTTTTAGCGGTGTTGAGGAAAGCGGGCGCCAGCTACTGGCTCTCAGTCAATGCCAACAGGTCATTAGAGCGGGGCAAGAGCTGGGCGTTTCTGTGATCAATTTTGTTGGCGGCGAACCGCTGCTGCGCGAAGACCTGCCCGACATTATCCGCAGCGTGGACAATGATGTATCTTCCACGGTCTTATTCACCAACGGCTCCAATCTTGCGGCGCGCGCAAAAGAGCTCCAGCAGGCCGGCCTCGATGGGATTTATATCAGCCTCGACTCGGCCAACCGCGACGAACACGACCGTTTTCGGGGCCGCGAAGGGCTTTTTGACCAGGCTGTTGACGGTATTTTAGCCGCCAAATCAGGTGGCCTGTCAACCGGTATTTCTTGTACAATCACTCCGGAATCCTTTCGAGCGGGCGAATTGGCGCGAATAGTCGAGTTGGGTAAACAAATCGGCATCCACGAAGTACTGGTGTTCGACGCCCTGCCCAGCGGACGCTACAAACATCGCCAGGATTTGATCGATAATCCTGCCTGGGTTGAGGAAATGATCAACAGCTTCAGACCGTTCAACGAAGATGCCAGCTATCCGGGCGTGGTGGCGTTTGCCTATATGGCCAGCCATCGCAGCGTTGGCTGCGCCTGCGGCACCAGTTATTTCTACGTCTCGCCCTATGGCGACGTCATGTCGTGCGATTTTAACCACGCTAAATTTGGTAATATTCTGCAAACGCCACTCTACCAGATATGGGATCAGCTGAGCTCACATCCCGACTTTGAGCGGGCCAAGTGGGGCGGCTGCAAAATTAAAGACCCGGCCTATCTGGCCAAGGACACTGTCGTGACCGGTCTTGATACCGGGCACAGGAATACATTCTCCGGCAATGGCAGCTGACAATACTATACACAGCGGGGACGGGCAAGACCGTCGCGGCTGCGGAAACTTACCCCCTCACCCGCCAGGGGTCTGTCCTAAATTTTTGGAAAAGAGTGGTCCAGTCTGGAAATAAGCGTTCTTTTACGCCGATACATTTCTCTTGAAGACCGGGCCAGTCTGGTACTACTGAAACTCGCCTAAAATATGGGACACACCCACCCGCCAGAGATTTCCGGGAAAATGGTGTGTGCTTGTGTAAAATAACGGATTTCGTAAAGCATGACATCTCCGCTAAAAAGAAATTTCCGAGAACCCTCATTAGAAATTCAGGAGGCGATGCGGTATGACCCACTATATTCGTCAATTTCTGACAACGTTTATACGCTTCATTCCCGAGCAGGTGCCGCCGTGCGCCAAAGTGGCGCTCTTCAACGCCCGTCCAAATTTGATCCCCACGTGTTCCTTCGACAAAACGGCCACCGGCCCCATTATTGTCTTTGAAATTTTGATTGTCATCGGCACAATTGTCGCCTTTGGGGTTTTGTCACGCCTTAAAGCTAAAATTTGGCAGCGATATTTGATTATGGCCAGCGGTGTTTTTATCTTTGAATTCTTTACCTCGCCTATGTGGAACAACCATAAACTTGGTCCCTGGGCCTATATTTATCAGGATGTGAGCTGGGTCCTAACCATGGGCTGGACCACTTTGATTTTGTTAACCGTCATCCTCGTCGACAAATTTTTTGCCAAGTACCGAACCTGGCAGCGCTTTAGTCTCTACCTGGTAGTCTTGACCTTGGCTGTTCTGATTCTCGAGGGTATTGTCGTCAATCTGGGCATCAGGACCTATGCCCCGGAGGTGCAGGCCGTTTTTCTTGGCTACCAACTGCTGGGGGTCAATGTCGAAGTTTTCTATTACGTGCCCGTTTTTATGGCCCTGGTGATCAGTTATTACAAGTATTGGAGTTTAACCTTAGATCAAGAACTTGTCGTCCCGGTCAAAAAGCGTAGGTGGTTTGGCAGCCTGGTTATTTCGGTGGTGGCCGTCTTTTTGTTTGAGTTGATGATCGAGCCGATGGTCGTTAATGCCAACCTGCCAGGTTGGTCCTACATTTATCGCGATATTAGCCTGTTGATGACCGGCCTCTGGGTAGTGATGATCTGGCTGGTCACCTATGCTGTTGACCGGTTGTTTATTCATTGGGGCTTAGTCGGCCGATTCTTACTTTACTTAGGCGTTCTCGGCATCCTGATCTTGCCGGTCGAGGCCTGGTTTATCAACAACGGCTATCGCCTGTACGGCCCCAGCGCCACGGCTAATTTCTCAGGCTTCACAACTGTTATCACCGGCGTGCCGGTCGAAGTTGCATTTGCCATTCCACTCTACCTGGCCCTGATGATTGCCTTTATTCGATATTGGGAAATAGGACTAAGTAACCCATGAAAGAAACGTTTTCAAAGGAAGTAAGGCTTGGAATCGTCCTACTACCCGTGAATGTTATCGTTGGAGCGATCCTGATTTATCTGGGACTCGCCATTTTCTTAGGCAGCTTTGGCGATGCCTTTACCTTCATCGCATTTTCGGTTATTTGTACCCTTGGCGTCAGCCTGGTCCTGTGGATTCCGGCCTGCTACGTGGTGGGTTATATCCCTGTCTTACTATTTCGCCTACTGATGAGCGACTCAAAGAAACCAGATCCTGCCACGCAGCCCACCAGAACAAAAAAGACTGCCCTGCAAGCCCTGAGCAACCGCCTCGAGGCGGAACTTGCCGCCGGTTCGTCGCTCACCAACGACCAACGAGCGCTCATCGATTATATCAAAAAGGCAAGCCGCAAAGGCCTG
>JBFGLD010000525.1:0-5031 GCA_041576335.1 Anaerolineae bacterium
AAAAAATCCATCGGTGCGCCTGCCGGGAAACCATTGGGATATCGAGTTGGAATGTAATAGCGGTCAAGCGTCCGCCCCGCGTTAACAATGGCCGCGGGCACCTTCCCGGCCGCTTCCATAAGTTGATAAACCGAATGCCCCCGTTCGATACGTCCCTGGCTTTCCAGCAAAGCTTTGACGGCCAATTCTGCTGCTTGCTGAGCCGAAAAGCAGGCATCTTCGTAGAAACCACCCTTAATATCTCACCGTGCGGAATCCAGTTTGCGTTCGGCTTGTCTAAACCAATCGGCATGACGCCGCATCGCTTTCTCCTATTTTTGCACATTTGTAGCATCGCTAATTATGCCTTACAGGATGATTCTTGACAAGACAAGGGTATATTCGAGTTTTATTCCGGCAAAAGGGTTAATAGCCAACAACTGGGCACAGCCCTAGCGTGTTTTAATGGCCACCGAAGAACTGTCGGTGGAATTTGAACTATCGGTAATGGTTAAGGTGACAATGTAAAGCCCGGGCTGGGTATATTTGTGGTCTACCAAGTCTCCGTTCGCGAAATTCCCGTCACCTAAGTCCCAATCATAGTTGACAATCTCGCTGCCGCGGGCACCGGTCGAAAGACGGCCGTCAAAGCGGACGCACCGCTTGTGTTCATGTTTACCGCAATACACCGGCGGACCGATGACGGCTCGGGGCCGGTCGGACACAGCAATCTCGGCGGTAGTCGAGGCACTCGCTTGCCGGCCGGCGTTATCGGTCACACTTAAAGTAACGGTATAAATACCGGTCGCCGCGTAAATATGGATCGGGGAACCGCTGCCGGCCGGCAGGGTCCCGTCGCCAAAATCCCAAGTGTAGGAGACGATGGCGTCGGCCGGCTGGGACCCGCTGCCGTCAAAGCGAATTTCTTCTCCGACATCTGCGCTATATGGCCCGTTTGGGTCGGCAATAAGGCCCTCAGGCTGAGAAGAAATCGTGGCGGTCGTGGCCGCGTTGGCGGTTTGGCCGGTTGCATCGGCTACAGTCAGCCTAACGGTGAACGTGCCGGCCATCGTATACGTGTGCGGCATAATGGCATTCGGGCTGGTTTCGGATTGACCGTCGCCAAAATCCCAGGTGTAGGAGACAATGGCGTCCGCCGGTTCGGAAGCGCTACCGTCAAGAGAAACAGGAATACCTACTGTCCCGGTATAAGGACCATTAGGATCGGCTGAGATGAGGCTAACGGCAATCGTGGCCGAGTTTTGGGCGCTGGCACCATCCTTATCCGTGGCGGTAAGCGTAACGGTGACCATGCCCGGCGTGGAGGGGCAAGTATAATTTGGTTCGCTGATGGCGGCACCGCTAAAATCGGCCCAGGCGCAGCTCAGCGACTCACGATCGACCGGGCCAGGGTCGTCACACTCGCCCATAAGCTGGATAACCTCGTTCATCCGGCAAGAATAGGGGACCCCGCTTGTGTTGGCATTAGCCACGGGTGGCAGGTTATTTACGTTCACCTCGGTCGCAGCGCTAGCCGTCCGTCCTTCGGCATCGGAGACGGTTAATGTAACGGCATAATTATTTGGGCCGTCAGCATAGGTATGGGTCGGCATAATGCCGCTGCCGGAACTGCCGTCACCAAAATCCCAGGTATAACTCACAAGGTTTTCCCCGGTTGAACCGCTGCCGTCAAGCGTAAGTAGTTGACCCTCGGCACTGGTGTACGGCCCGCCCGGATTAGCGATAGGACCATTCCCCGGACGGGGAAAGAACATCCAGATAATAAAAGCGCACAGTAAGAACAAAAGAAGTATGATTAGCGCAATCAAAATCACTCTGATTCGATTTCCTGATTGTCCGGCGGTGTTTGCTTGTTCCATCTTGATCACCTCACCTGGCATATGTTAAAATTAATTATATCATATTTTACATAAATCGATCAATGTTTCGGGTAATCCTCCGAAATTCGCGAGTTTGACAGAGATCGCTTGTGGGGCGATAATACGAAAACGGTTGTTGATCTGGATGAACGAATTAAGCATCTGACAGAATTCCTTCACTGAACTAAAACCCGTGGGTGACGACAGCCGTAAGCATCCACGGTTGAACGGGTAAAATTTGTGTCCATCCCGACGCTGCTTAATGATCAAACAAAATCGCTGCTCCGAAGCGTACCTTATTTCCGATCGCTGGATGACGAGGCCTTACATGCTGTGGCCGAAGAAGTCTTGGTCCGGATTTATGATGCAGGCGAACTGATCTTCTTGGAGGACGATCCCGATGCCGGGCTTCACTTGGTTGTGGCAGGGCAGTGCAAGATTTATCGCATTTCGGTAGGGGGGCGCGAGCATATTTTAGCGACACTCGGCCCTGGCGACTCCTGCAATGAGGTACCGGTGGTTGATGGCGGTCCGAACCCGGCTAATTTGGCGGCTGTGGAGGACTCGACGCTGTGGATAATTTCCGCGGAAGCTTTAAATCGACTTCGCCGGAAATACCCGGTTCTGAACGACATTATCGTCAAAAATTTGGCTATGCGCTGCCGCCAACTTGTGCAGCGTGTTTACAATCTGTCGTTCTTATCGGTCACGGGGCGTTTAGCCGCTTTTTTGTTGCAGCAGAGTGATGAGCAGAGCAGGCTGAGCCGGCGGCAGTGGACCCAAGATGAAATTGCGGCTCACCTGGGTACGGTGCGTGAGATGGTGGGTCGCGCGTTTCGAGAACTACACGAGGCAGAGTTAATACGGATGGATCGCCACCGGATTGAGATTTTGGATCGGGAGGGGCTCGAAGCCCTAACTTGACACCAAATGCCGCGAAATTCCGACTTGGTCATAAGTTCTTTGGGGTTAGATTGACCGGCAAACGCCGGTGCAGATATTCGGCAGCGTCTTGATGCAGGCTAAGAAGAACCGAATTTTACTTATTTTACGCTCGTTGCCGAAGAAGAAAGACGGCGGCGGAATTTGAGCTTGGCCAATGCATAAAACAGCCGGGCCAACGCGGGCGGATAGAACACCTCAGCCGCGATGTCCCGGAAGGTGCGGTGGGCCGAAACCGCGTCGAAGAGAGCCTGTCGCAGGGTTTGTTCTTGTTCGGCCAGCGTGATCAGGTGATCGACCAATCCCAGGCGGCTCCCGATTGAAGCCAGCCGGCGCACTGCCCGGCCATAGGGAAGATCGCTCAAAATTGGCTGGCAGACGACCCGGAAATGGGTATCAAAAGCGTACCGCGAAACGCCGGTGGTTAGGGCTGTTTCGGCTGCCCAGACCGCCGTCTGGCAGGCGGAGGTGATCCCCTTACCTTTGAACGCCCGCACCAGACCGGCAGCATCGCCAAAGCAGACGTAACGGTCGCCATAAAAATTACGAGCCGCCGAGATGGGGAAGCGTCCCCGATAGTAAATGAAATCTTTTTCGGGATTGAGCGGGTTGACGCGATTGGCAAAGCTTAATAGTCGGCGCAGCGGCGGATACTCAAAAAAAGCGTCCAGGTGCCGGCTGTCTACCTGTTCTCCGGCGATATTGATGGTCAGATGATCGCCTTTGGGGGTGACGGCCCCAAACTCAATCTGTGGGTGGCGTGGCAAAAAAGCGTGGATATCACTGCCAAGTTGGCTCATAGCCCAGGCCGGGGGATGAAACTTGGTTACCAGCGACACCAAAAAGCGAGGGGGCCGGTAGGGCGTGGCTTGGCCGAGGATAGCGGCCGTGCCCGGGTCAAGCCCAAACGCGCCAAAAACAACTGCCGCTTCACAGTTGGTGCTTTCGGCGTAAACATTTACCCGTTCGGGCAGAAACTCGAGATCGTTAACCCGGCTTTCGCGCACTTCTACGCCGTGCAGCCGGGCCTGGTCGAGCATGTAGGCATCAAATTGGACTCGGCGTAGGGCATAGCTGACTTCATCGGGGCTGGTCAGGCAAATTTGGCGCCTTTCGCCGTGCAAAACGTAAGCCCGAATCTCTCGTTGAACCAGGTGATGGGGGAAAGGCACGTCTAATTCGGCTAAAATATCCTGGATCGGTGGGGAAATAACGCCGACGCATTGATTGTAGTGCGTTTCACCGACAAAGGCTTTTCCATCATATAGGATCACCCGGATTTGACGCCCGAGCGAGCGGGCCAGCTTGAGTAAGGCCAAGCCACAGGCTACTCCACCCGGTCCCCCCCCGATAATAACGGCCGTCTGGCCGTCCCGTAACGGTCCCATAGTCATAGGCTATTGTTGTTTTGATCCCCGCGTAGAATTCGACGCAAGCCACGAACGCCAGGCTACTTTTAAAAAGAACCAAGTCATACGTGGGTGGAAGAGACTAAAAAAAATTCGCAGATAGGAGTCGTCCCCCGTAAAGGAGTTCCACAGGGCCCGGCTACAACGGCGCTCTTCTGGGGGCGAAGCTAATTCATGGCCCAAAGCACGCAGCCAGAGCCGGGTTAGGGCGGGCATCCGAGCGACAAAACCCCACGTGTAAAATAGAAGGTGGCCAAAAAAATTATCTAAGGCGATCTTCCGACATAGGGGGGCATAATGCAAGCGGAAGTTGGTCGCGTTGGTCCCGTGGTAAATAGTGGTGAAAGCCGCCTGGCGGGCGGTCAAAAAGGCCGAGCCGATGCCGTCTTTATACAGCCGGGTGGCGGCCGCATCGCCCACGGCCACAAAGCGATCGGCGTAATAGCCGTGGGCGATGGAAACGGCAACGCGCGGCTTGCAGCCGCACAACTGCCGGCTGCTTGGGCAAACGCCGGTTTGAGGCATAAATTCGCGCAAGGTTTCCATACTTAGGTTTCGGCCCAGTAAACTGACGCTGGCCATTGACCCTTTGGGTACCACTGCCCCGAAAAACATGCCTTGAGCCGGGCCAAAAAAAATGTGGACCCGGCGACACTCGTCAGAGAACTCTCCGAGTTCGTCTTGGATCATGAGCTGGGTGCGGGGCGGACGGTAATCGAAGCCTGATATGGATAGACGTCGACTATTAATACCGGTGGCTAATACGACCAGGTCAAATGATTGTGGCTGATTTTCGACTTGGATCACAGGTTGATGGGCAG
>JBFGLD010000526.1:0-5028 GCA_041576335.1 Anaerolineae bacterium
CGGCGTTGATATTTCAGTTGGCTCTGTTGCTGCCCTGGCCGGTGTAGTCGCCAGTCTGCTGTGGGACAACGGCATTTTTCCGATTTGGGGCTGCGTTGCGGTCGGTCTGTTAAGTGGGGCTCTGGTAGGCCTGGTTAACGGATCTATTGTGACCAGGCTAAAGATTAACCCGCTAATTACCACCTTAGGCATGTTTTCCATTATTCGCGGCTTAGCCTTTGTGCTGACGGGCGGCCAAATGAATCAGCTCAACAATCAACAGTTCCAGTTTTTAGGACGTGGTGATCTGGCCGGAATTCCTTTCTCACTCACTTTGATGCTGGCCTTATACGCCTTCTTTATCTTGGTTTTGCGCAAAAGCGCTTTTGGACGTGACCTGTACGCCATCGGCGGCAACCCGGTCGCCAGTCGACTGGCCGGCATACCGGTCAATCGTTATTTGCTGATCGTTTACACGCTGTGTGGGCTGCTGGCCGCGACCGGAGGAATAATATTGGCCTCTCAACTGGCGGCAGGTACACCCCAGGCTGCCACCGGGTTGGAATTTACGGTTATCGCCGCCGTGATTCTAGGTGGTACAAGCCTGGCCGGCGGTAAAGGAACGTTGATCGGCTCCCTGATTGGCGTATTTATCTTACGGACCCTGGATAACGGTTTGATTTTGACCAATGTGTCATCATATTATCAAGAAGTTGCTCGCGGAGCCGTCCTCCTATTGGCAGTTGGCTTTGACCAGATCCGGATGCGCTTTGGGCGTTCCTAGCGCGTAATTCGTCTTCACGACAGGGCGTGTGGCCGTGATGTCCGCCCACGCAGACGGCGATTTCTATTGCTTCAGAAATTAGCACATATGTGACTGCCCTATCCTATGGCTTAAAAGTACGTGACCAATAACAGACAATGGACAATACGTCTTTTTCGGGTCAACCCATTTTAAGAATGCAGCAAATTTCGAAGAGCTTCTACGGCGTAAAGGTGCTGGACCAAGTCTCTATCGACTTATACCCGGGCGAAGTGCTGGCCGTGATCGGCGAAAACGGGGCCGGAAAGTCGACCCTGATAAAGATTTTGAATGGCGATTATCAAAAGGATAGCGGCTCAATCTACCTTGAAGGCAAGCTGGCGCAGCTCAACCAACCTCGCGATGCGGAGATGCTCGGCATTCGCATGATATACCAGGAGCTGCACTATGCCCCCGATTTGTCGGTTACGGAAAATTTACTTTTGGGGCACCTGCCCCGGCAGACTGGCCTTTTAGGCCGCTTTTTGGTTGATTGGGAACGAGCTCACCAACTGGCCCGCGAATATTTGAGTATGCTGGAGGTCAACATCGATCCGCATACGCTCATGCGAAATTTGAGCGTAGTCGAGCGAGAAATTGTCGAGATTGTAAAGGCCCTTTCGACTCGGGTCAAAATTGTGGTGATGGACGAACCAACGGCCGCCCTCACCCCGCACGAAGTCACGCTGCTTTTTGACATCATCAATTCGCTGCAACAGCGAGGGGTGGCTATTATTTATATTTCTCACCGGCTGGACGAGATTTTTCAAATCGCCCAGCGGGTTACTGTCCTTCGAGATGGTCTTCACGTGGGCACCCGTTCGGTGGCCGAAGTCTCGCATCGCGAACTGGTGCGGATGATGGTTGGACGCGAGGTTAATCAGGCGCGGTCCGACATCCGGGCGATAACCCCGGAAGAGCGCCTTAGCCAACAGGCAGTCTTGGAAGTGACTCAATTGAGCAAAGCCGGCGCTTATGAAGATATTAGCTTAAAAGTCCACGCCGGCGAAATCATCGGTATTTTTGGGCTGTTAGGGGCCGGGCATATCGCTTTGACCCGCTCCATTTTCGGCGCGGACAGAGCCACTAGCGGTACAGTTAAAATGAACGGTCAGCCAGTTATCATCGCGTCGCCGAGGGATGCGCAAAGCGCCGGAATCGGCTTGGTTCCGCTCGACCGTAAAGTCCAGGGGTTGGTGTTGGGCATGAACGTGCGTGAGAACTTAACCTTGTCGAACTGGGAGCCCATTGCCCACTTCAGTTTTTTCCGCCGGAAACACGAGCGGCGGCGCGCCCAAAATTGGATCGACCGGTTAGGAATACGCATGGCCGGCGGTATGGATGTCGAAGCTCGCTTTTTAAGTGGAGGTAATCAGCAAAAGGTCGTTTTAGGGCGTTGGCTGGAAGCCAATGTGAAAGTATTGCTCCTCAACGAGCCCACTTGGGGGGTGGATGTCGGGGCCCGTTCGGACATTTACGACCAATTGGACGCCCTGGCCCGGCAGGGACTGGCCATCCTCATGGTTTCTTCAGACATTCAAGAAGTGCTGGCGGTCAGTCACCGCGTCTTAACCATGTACAAAGGACGTCTCACGGGCGAATTTGGTCAAGCTGAAGCAACTCAGGAAAATCTGCTGCACGCCGCTGCCGGGGGTGACGTATGAGTGACGGAACCAAAACCCTGCCGGCTGCGCAGCCGGCAGGCTGGCAAAAGCTGTTCCAGCGACCCACCCTGCAGGAGGGGGTAGGGCTGGTAACCATGTATATCATTATCGTGGTGGCGATGTCCTTCCTATCCCCCTTTTTTCTGAGCACCCGCAATTTTCTTAATTTATTGCTGGCGAGTTCAACCATTGGCATGATCGCCATCTTTACGACTATGCTAATGGTCGGCGGCGGGCTCGACCTGTCCGTTGGCTCCACGGTAGCCCTGGTCGGCGTTGTTATTTCGCACAGCCAATATGGATTGGGAACCTGGGGCGCTGTGGCGGCGGGTCTTGGCTCCGGACTGGCAGTTGGTCTGCTAAACGGCCTGATCGTGACTCAAGTCGGTATAAATTCGCTGATTACCACCCTGGGCATGCTCTCGGTGGTCCGAGGGCTGGCTTTTGTTATCTCCGGCGGGTTGAGCGAACCGATGCTGGACCCCGGGTTTGGTCGGTTAGGCCGTGGTTTCATCGCCGGTGTACCGGTACCGGTCATTGTTTTAGTGATTTTGTTTATTGGCGCCTTCATCGTGATGCGCTTCACCACGTATGGGCGGGCCATGTATGCCATCGGCGGTAATGCCGAGGCCAGTTATTTGGCCGCCCTGCCGGTTAAACGCTATCAACTGGCGGCCTACACGCTGTCGGGCCTCAGCGCCGGGGTGGCGGGCGTCTTTCTTACATCGCAGCTGGGCGCCGGCGCACCTCAAGCCGCATTTGGCTTAGAGTTGAGCGTAATTGCGGCGGTCGTTTTGGGCGGTACCAGCCTGGCCGGAGGCAAAGGCGGTCTGTTTGGCACGCTTATCGGCGTGCTCATTTTGGGCACTCTAAATAATGGGATGACTTTGCTCAGTCTTTCCTCTTACTACCAGCAAATATCACAGGGTTTGGTACTACTCCTGGCGGTCGGGCTTGACCAATTTAGACTGGGCAGCATTGGTCGGATTACTAAGAGAAAAGGGATAGTTGAAGGGGATCGAGAATAAGCGATGTCAACAGGCACGGATCTTTTACCAGAAACCACCTTTATGATCGATTTTAACGCCCATTGGGTTCCCGCGGCCCAGGGACTGGATGTGCCGCCGGTGGCGGCGGCGGCGATACATAACATAACCGAAGCTCAATTTTCGGCCTACCTGGCAAGGGTGGAGCAAGAGGTGAACGATACCGCCGCCGGTTTGCTGGGTGAGCCTGATTTGGCACAAACGATCGGTAATTTGCCGATTCCTCAAGACGGTACGTTGATGGCGGTTGGCGACTCGATCACGACCTACCGCTTCGGTTACGCCCGGCTGCTGCAGGCAATGTTTACCCTTCGTCGACCAAATGACGCTCTTCGATTTTTGAATGTTGCCCAGTCCGGATATACCTCGACCCATGGCCTGGAAAACACCTATTCTCAATTTCTCGGCTATCAACCGGATTGGGTCTTCATTATGTTTGGTGCCAATGACTGTAAACGGTTCGGCGGGTCACAGGCCAAAACGCTGGTTTCGCCGGCCGAATATCGCCACAATATGACGGCTCTGGTCGAGGCTTTTATGAATTTTACCGCTGCCCGGTTGGTGTTGCTAACGCCATGCCCTGTCATTGAAGCCGTGGTCAATCATAATCCCGACTTTGCGGCCATGCGAATGACTTGGGATAATTCTAACATTCAAGCCTGTGCTCAGGTTGTACGGGAGCTGGCCGGCCGGCATAATCTGCCGTTGGTTGACCTGATGGATGCTTTCGGGACCGAACCCGACCCGGCCCTTTATCTACCGGATGGGCTACATCCCGGGCCTGAAGGTCACCGACTTATTGTCGAGCGGATTGTGGCTGCCTTGGGATAATTTCGAAAGAATCCGAATGCAGCATAGACTCTGAAAGGGGCACAGTTAATGAGTGAATCAATTATTGACATTAGCCGTGATTTTTTTAGCCGGATAGTGAAACCTATCCTTGAAAAAGAATTTCCGGAGGAGACAGCTCAGACAGCTTTTGGCCTGTTTGGCTATGGATCCGAAGCGCTGAAGATGGACGATGAGTACTCGCGTGATCATCATTGGGGACTGCGCATCGATGCTTTGATGCCGGACGAGGTGTTTCGCAACCGGCGCCAGCGGATTATGCAGGTGGTGAGCGCTAATTTGCCCTCGACGTTTCAAGGACATTCGCTGCGGGCCGGGCACGTAGCCGGGGCCGGCCTGGCCCCGGATAGTCTACCCGCCTTTTTGCTGCGCACCACCGGTATCGACCATGCCCCCGAAACGTTTCAGGAATGGCTCAACTTGCCCGAAGAAGATATTATTCATATCACTAACGGCGAAATTTGGCACGACCCGGCCGGGCATTTCACCGCCATTCGTCGGGTCTTTAATAATTATTACCCTGAACCCGTTCGCCTGCGGCGAATTGCCCATTGGTGTCGCAATTTTTCCGGAATGGGCACGTATGCGCTCAAAAGAGCTATTCTCCGCAACAATGAGTTTTATGCCGTTACAGCGTTTGGCAAAGCGATTCGCTGGGGTGTACAGCTGGCTTTCCTATTGGATAAGC
>JBFGLD010000527.1:0-5020 GCA_041576335.1 Anaerolineae bacterium
CCGATCAACTCATCGGTCATCCCGGTCAGAGCTACATCATCAACTAGGCGCGCCGTTATCGTTTCTGCCAACCAGGTCAGCAGCGAGGCGTTATTTTCTGGAGCATTTAAGGCTAACAAATAGCCAAATAGTTCGCGGCCGTGGGCCAACGGCGCACTGAGCAGGGTATACTCGGAATTGCTGATAATTGAGGGTTGTTGAGAGGAAGCTTGGCTTAATAACTCTTGCCAATCAGGGGGAGGTTTTCCATTAGAACTCGCCAACAGTTCTCCGGTGGAGGAGAGTACAAAAGCTTCACTACCGACAACTTCTTGCCAGCGCCGAACAAAATCTATGAACAGATCAAGGTTTCGAGGCACATTCAAACTAGGAGCCAAAGCTGCAACACCGCAATTGACGATTTATTTTAAGCGCTTAAGATGATTATACCATATTTTTGGCAACGTGGGCAGGGGCGGATCTCAATTTTGATACGAGATTTTTGCGGTTATTCGTTTGCCACCAGCTCCAAGCCCTGTGGATCCAGAATATTAATTCGTTTCCGGGCTATGCCAATCAGATTGTTTGCCTTGAATTCATTAAGCACCTGCGTTGTTGTTTCCCGATAGGTACCCACCGCTTCAGCCAAATCTTGGTGAGTATAACCACAGATCTCATCACCCTGCTCCTCTCGCAAACGCAGCAGCAGCGAAGCCAATCGAGCCGGAATACTTTTAAAGGCCATGTCTTCTAAACGAGTTTCGGCCTCCTGCAACCGGCCAGCCATAAGATCTACAAAGCGAAGCGCAACCGCAGGCTTGCCCAGAATCAAACGTTCGACATCGTGACGACTCATAACGCACAGCAAACAGTCTTCAATAGCCTCCGCAAACGTATTGTGCATCCGCTGCCCGATTATAGCCATTTCCCCGAAAATAGTGCCGGCGCCAACTGTCGAGACAATTAGTTTTTTTCCTTCAGGCGAGATCCTGTAAAGCTGCACCCGCCCTTTCTTCAGAATAAAAAGAACTTCGCTCGTATCTTCGGGTTGGTAAAAAATTTTTCCGCGGCGGCAGGTGCTCATCGTAGTCGTTTGATCCATTTCCTGCATTTCAGCTTTGGATAAGTCTTGAAATATGTCCACCATTTGCAGGTAGTTGATCTTTTGTTCGGTATTCATCTTTCACCCTACCAAACTTATTTCTTATAAATAATTAATTGGTCAGGTATACAATTATAAGGGCGGCGTTGCTGCTTCTCTAAGCCACCGAGCTACCTCACCCGGCCCGGGGTTGCCGAGCGAAACTACACGATCATTAAGCATAAATGTAGGTGTGGCAAAAACAGCCTCCGGAACGGCGACCTGAGAATCTAGAACATCGATAAACTCAATCCTCAAATGAGGATAAATCCGTTCGATATCGGCAGCAATTGACCGCGCCTCAACACAATTGGGACAATCTTCAATCACAAAAATCCTTAAAGTCAGTTCCATGCTGAAATACCTACTTATTTCCGTGCAAATATCCAATTGATAATAAACTCAGCCTTGCCCGCAGCCAAGCCGGCAATAACTTGGCTCGAGCTTGCATCGGCTCCAAATCTTGACGGTGTCATTCTAGCACAACCGGAACATTGTATAGGTAACAGCCATTACAAAGCAGCAAATTCTTAATATGGAGGCAAAAAATACCGAATATTTCAATCTTGCTCTTAAGTCGCCAGGGCAGCCTGACGGCCGACCATAGTTTTTTATTTGCGCGACTCACCGTGCTGGCTAAAATGAGTGGCGTCAAAAGCTAGCTTTTTGTCTGACCCAGCGAGGTTGAAACTTTGTTTCTTTTGTTCTTACAAGGCGTGGCCCTGGCATTACCTTCGACAGTTGTCCCCAGCCCGTTAAAGATCTTTTTGATCTCTCAGGCTCTCCAGAACGGATGGCGACGCGTCCTCCCGGCAGCGTTGGTACCTCTCGTGACTGATGGTCCAATTATTATCCTGGTATTGTTTTTGCTGGTTCAGACCCCTACCTGGTTTCTGGTTACGCTGCAAATATTGGGAGGGTTCTTTATCTTATACCTGGCTGCACGTATTCTCACCATTCTTAAAGCCGAGACCCCGGCCTTAAGAGCATCACCCGAAGCCACGCGCCAGAGTTTTGTCCGGGCCATTGGCATCAATTTCCTAAATCCTAACCCGTACCTGCTCTGGGGTGTGGTAGCCGGACCCACGGTGCTGCAAGCCATGGAACAATCGGTTAGCATAGGCCTTAGTTTTATCGTAGGCTTTTATATTACGTTTATTTGCGGCCTGGCCGGACTTATTTTTGCCTTCGGCACTGCCGGAAAACTCAACCCCACCCTCAACAAAATCATAAGTGCCGTCGCAGCCGTAGCTTTGGTCATTTTTGGCGTTTACCAAATTGTGACGGGGGTGATGAAGTTTTCGGGTTAATTCAGCGGACTCTGCCACACCGCCCTGCCGACAAAAAAGGGCCCCAAGCTAACCAGGTATTGAGACGTTTGCTTTGTCTTGCGCATAGCCTGAATGACGGCGGACAGAGGATAGAGTTCGGCCCCCAGCACGCCGATGACAAAATCATTATCACCCTTATCCAGGCCAAAACAGGCCAGACGAATATCGCTGGCATATCCGGCCCGGCCAAAAGTGAAGCCAATCCCGCCGTGCTCCATTAAGACGATCCGCTGTTCTTGCTCCGAAAGGGTCTCAAAGGACCCGGCGCGACGTAATGGATACCAAATCGCCCAGGGCTGCTCTTGATCGAGTACTTTTTCCCGGGGCCGGGTGATCAAGGTCCGCTCCAAGTCATCCTCGTACCCAATAGCATAGGTCCGGCCGAACATCGTATACTCCGGTTTTGGGCTTAAATCGGAAAAAGGCGGCCGGTTTAGCAACTGCCGAATTTCAGTTAGAAAATAGGCGGCGTCTTCATGAAGCGTGAGCAAGGCTACACCCTGCGGATCGTTAATATCTTCATACAGCACCCCGCTTATATTAGCTGCTTCCAAAGCCTCGATTAAGGGACCCACGCCGCGACACTGGCCATAGGCCAAAAGCTGCATAAACAGTCGTCGATTGAGGGAAATGAGTTGGCCGTCTTTGGTTTTTCCTTTTTCACTCAGGTCGAGTTTGACAGGTTCTTGAGACATTGTCCACTCCTTCGAAAATAACAATTACACAGAGCTACGCAGCGGAGCAAAGAGAGAAAGTTGATAAAGACTCTGCGGATCTCTGTGCCTTCTCGACATCCTCTGTGTTCCTAAATCCATTTTCATCACCTGTGCCGTGTGGATAGCGCTGGCGAGCCGCAGGCTCATGATGACTCCCTTCTTACTCAATTACGCCGCCACCCAGGCAAATTTCGTCATCGTAAAATACGGCCGATTGGCCGGGTGCGATACCCGGTTCATCACTGCCGATTGTCACGGTTAGACAATCGGCGCCAAGGGGCTCGATGCGACACTGTTCAAAATGGGGACTGTGACGAATCTTCACCTGAAGTTGATTTTTAGCCGGTGGCTCGGTAAGCCAATGAACATTGGCTACAGTGAATTTATTTCTGGCCTGCGCCTCAATCTGATCCTTGTGGGAAACGAAGATAGTATTGTTTTTCACATCCTTGTTGACCACAAACCACGGCCCGCCATGCAGCCCCAAGCCACGCCGTTGCCCAACCGTATAAAACCAGTAGCCGCGATGCTGCCCCAAGTGGCGACCTGTTTCGATCTCAACAATGTCACCGCGTTGCTCCCCGAGATAGGCCTCGACAAACTCACGAAAGCGAATCTTCCCCAAAAAGCAGATACCCTGGCTATCCTTACGGGCTTTGTTGGGTAACTTAAACTGCTCGGCCAGGGCCCGAACCTCTTTTTTTTGGAAACGCCCCACCGGAAACAGGGCTCGGCTCAATTGGGCCTGGTTCAGGCCTGACAGGAAATAGGTTTGGTCCTTGACGGGATCGGGCGCTCGTTTTAACCAATATTGGCCATTGCGCGCCTCAAGCTGGGCATAATGACCCGTAGCTACTTTGTCGTAAGCGGCATCGATACTGTTGAAAAACTCGCCAAATTTGATTCGCCGGTTACAGAGAATATCGGGGCTCGGCGTTCGGCCTGCCATTAGCTCCTTGATCGTGTGGGCTACGACTTTTTCAAAATATTTCGTTTGCAACGGCACTATTTCAAGGGGCACGCCTAACTGCTCACAAACCGCGCGGGCGTAGGCCAGGTCGGTCTCCCAGGGACATTCGCCCAGAAAGGCCAGATCGTCCTCCAACCAAATTTTGAGATAAAAGGCCGTCACGTCGTGATTATATTCTCGTGTTATTAAATTTAGGGCGACGGAGCTGTCGACTCCACCGGAAAGTAAAACCGCTATTTTCATTCCGAAACTTAAATCCTGTAATTGAGTCAGTGATCGGTGTCTACTGTCTCGCTATACCGGGACCGGGTACAGCCTGCTTGCCGTTTTATGATTAACCAAGGGGATGATAGCAAGCTTCTAGGCTGCCGTCAAGAAAACCGCCCGCACTGAGTGCACGCACGGTCAGTCGGCAGCTTAATGACGCAGAACGACAGAATGAACGAATTTGTCGTTTTTGCCTGTAACGCCCGCTGCTCCGGCCTCCGAACACAGAGGCCTGGATTACGCTAACTGTACACGGGTCACCGACCGGACGTCGCTCCGGTTCCAAGCTTGTTTTACCCGGCTTATCCTTAGCAGAAAAGTCCAGGTTCGGAATTTGCGGCTATGGTTTCTCCATGTTATTATTGAAATGTACGGTTGAATATGATACAATATGTAGGAACTTGCCCTGGCAGCACCACAATATCTGGTATAAATGGGGCTAACCGTGTGGGAACTTTTTACCAAATGCAGCCGTGATTGACGAATGATACCAATAGTCATTCCAATAAATCATTATTATCTGCGAAATTTAGAATCAACGGCCCGATTCGACCTAGAGTCGGGCTTTTTTTTGCGCCACGACCACCGAACTGGAATTGCCTATGGCTGATTTAAC
>JBFGLD010000528.1:0-5017 GCA_041576335.1 Anaerolineae bacterium
AATTGATTTGAATTTGGCGCCGTCTTTGATCGACCTGACGATATTGATTAGGTGGAAACACGGCGCTTTTTCGTGTGCCGTAACCAAAAGCAGATACCAGCCCTGAACATTATCCGGGTTATTGCATTCGCTTCTCGGAATGAACCATTGGTTGGCGATGGTAGCCGTCGGGCTGTTGAGCGCTCAAATGGGTGGGTAGGCTATGGGGACAGTCCCGGCGGCTTTTGTATCGGAGATGGTGGTCGTCGGTCTGTTGGGGCTCACCGGGATTGGTCTACTCGTGGAATAACTCTAAAATGTTAGCCAAGAAAGGAAACAGAGTATGACAATCTTGACATCTAACGGGATTGAGTTGGATACTTCTCCTGAGAAATTTGGAGAACTACGAGAGTCGAACGATATTTTGACAGATGCCGAGGCAATGCAAGCCCGGATGGCTGAGGAAGGCTATCTCTTTTTTCGGGGCTTTATGGAACGAGAAATCGTGCTTGAGGCTAGACGCGAGATTTTGCTGAAATATGCCACGGTGGGTGAGATTGACTCCATTAACCATGACCTCATGGATGCCATTTATTCCGAGCATACTTTTATTGATAAAGTTAACTTACGGGCTTTCACCCAAAGCGTCCGTTCGGGTCTGGCTTACAGAAATGTTGCGCTCAATGAGAAAGTTATTGGTTTTTACGAACGTTTTTTCGGCACGTGCGTACACCCCTACGATTTTCGCTGGCCCCGATTTGTTCGACCCGGCGAAGGGTGCGGCTTTCATTACGACGGCCCTTACATGAACCGGGGCACTGACCGCGTTTTTACCAGTTGGATTCCCATTGGGGACGTTGCCAGAGAGGAAGGGGCACTCATCGTGCTGGAGAATAGTCATAAATCGGATGAGCTCCTGTCCAGCTACGCCCAGAAGGACGCCGATAAAGATAAAATTGGCTGGTTAAGTACGAACCCGCGCAAGCTTCAGGAACGCTTTGGCGGGCGCTGGCTGTCAACAGACTTCAAAGCGGGGGATATGCTATGTTTTACCATGCACACCTTACACGGTGCCTTGGACAACAATTCGCCGATCAAGCGGTGTCGCCTCACCTCCGATACCCGTTATCAACCGGGCAACGAACCGATTGATGAGCGCTGGAATGGGCCAAACCCGGAAGCCCACGGCTACGACAAAGTGTTTTTGCCGGGCTTAGGGAGCTGGAACAATCAGGAGTTCCAGGATGAGTGGAAAAAAGTAGACGGATACGGCCGGTTGGTGTTGAGTTAGCTATCGGATTGACAAATGCAGATCCAAATGTCTATTAACTGACCCATAAATATGAAAACAACCATCTTTTCCATACACGATATTCGACAAATTGTTCAGCATGTTGGTTTACATGCCCTTATGGACGAAATGATTGAGCGCCTGACGTGGGCCATTGAGCAATTTGATGAGCGACAGACCATCATCCCGACACGGAGTGGCTTCCAATATACCGTACCGCAGGTGGGCCTTATTGAATGGATGCCCGTGATGCAATTGGGCCAAACCGTTACAGTTAAAATGGTTGGCTATCATCCGGCAAATCCGAATTTTCGGGAACTGCCAACTATTCTATCTACTATCAGCACTTACGATACCCGCTCAGGTCACCTGATTGGTTTGGCGGATGCGACCTTTTTAACAGCCCTGAGAACGGGGGCTGCCTCGGCTGTCGCCAGCCGGGTTATGGCCTCGCCTAACTCGGAAGTGATTGGCTTGATCGGGGCAGGGGCGCAGGCCGTTACCCAATTACACGCCCTGTCGCGAATATACCCGATCAGAAAGGTGCTGGTTTATGATATTGATCCGAGAGTTACCGCCAGCTTTGCAGAACGGGTCGCTTTTATGGATTTGCCCACGAATACAATCCGGTCGCCTCATTTAGCGAATTCGATCAGTCAGGCGGATATTATCTGCACCGCTACCTCGGTCGATATCGGCTGTGGCCCTGTTTTTGAAGACAAAAACACAAAACCCTGGCTCCATGTTAATGCAGTAGGGGCTGATTTTCCGGGTAAAGTTGAGGTTCCACTTTCTCTTCTGAAACGGAGCATCGTCTGCCCTGATTTTCTTGATCAGGCGCTTCAAGAGGGTGAATGTCAGCAATTGTCTCCGAGTCTGATTGGTCCCAGTTTAGTTGATGTGGTCCAAAACGCTGAAGATTTTGGCCATATCCGCCGGCAAATTAGCGTCTTCGACTCAACAGGCTGGGCTCTCGAAGATCAGGTGGCGATGCAGATGATGCTCGACTACGCGACTGACCTTGGTCTTGGTACGGCAATTGATATTGAAAGCATATCAGATGATCCGCTTAATCCCTATCAATTCATGACTCAGCCTGATGATACCCCGGTCCAAGCTCAAGCTGAACCAATTTTGGCGGCGGTTTAGGAGCTTAGCATGGATTTTTCCTGGTCTGAAGAACAATTGGCCCAAAAAGAGGACGCCATAAAATTTGCTCAAAAAGAACTTAATCACGATCTAATCGATCGGGAGAAAAACAATGAGTTCCCGATTGAAGATTGGCACAAATGTGCTGCCTTCGGCATCCAGGGCCTGGCCATTCCTCAAGCGTATGGCGGACGCGGCTACGATCCGTTGACAACGGTGCTCATTATGGAAGGATTGGGCTATGGCTGTCTGGATAACGGCCTGCCCTTTGCCTTAAACTCGCAGATGTGGAGCTTTCAGCCGGCCATTCTCAAATTCGGCAGCGAGGCGCAGAAGCAGAAATATTTACCGCCAGCGTGTCGAGGGGAAATTACGGGCGCGTTTGGCATTACCGAACCGGACAGCGGCTCTGACTCATACGCTATGTCCACCTCAGCCAAAAAAGTGGAGGGCGGATATATTTTGAACGGCCGCAAATCCTACATTACGCTGGCGCCCGTGGCCGACGTGGCCGTGGTCTTTGCCACGATCAATCCGGAACTCGGCCGGTGGGGTATTACAGCTTTGGTGGTCGAGCGTGGGACCAAAGGGTTTACGACCGGTCCGGTACGAGACAAAATGGGGCTCCGCACCACGCCGATGGGCGATCTTTTTTTTGACGATTGTTTTGTTCCGGAGGAGAATCGGCTTGGCCCGGAAGGGGTTGGGGTCAGCCTCTTTACGACAGCTATGGAGTCGGAGCGCGGCTACATCTTTGCCAGCCAGTTAGGGGCGATGGAGCGCCAGCTGGAAACGGCTATCGGTTATGCCCGCCGCCGGAAAGCATTCGGCCAGTCAATCGGTAAATTTCAGTCCGTCTCAAATCGCATCGCCGATATGAAGTTGCGGCTGGAACTGGCCCGCATGCAGTTGTATAAAGTGGCCTGGCTCGAAAAAATGGGCAAACCGCTGCTCATGGAGGCGGCCATGGCCAAACTTTATCTGAGCGAAATGTTTGTCAACTCGAGCCTAGATGCGATCAGAATTCACGGGGCCAGGGGCTATGTGACGGAGTACGAAATCGAGCGCGATCTTCGTGACGGCGTCGGCGGCTTGATTTACTCCGGCACCTCCGATATCCAACGGAACATCATCGCCCGGTTGCTGGGCCTATAGCGAGCACGCTCAAAAATGATTTTTCTTCTATCACAAATTATTGACAAAAGTGCGGAACGGTTTCCCGACGACGAAGCCTTTCGTTTTGACGGTCAAGGGTTGACCTATGCTGCCCTTGTCGAGCGGGCCAATCGCCTGGCGGCGATGTTGATTGAACTAGGGGTCAAGCCGGGTGACCGGGTCGGCATCTATTTGCCCAAGAGTCTGGAAACGGCAGCGGCGCTCTATGGCATTTTGAAAGCCGGAGCGGCTTATGTGCCGCTCGATCCCCACATGCCGCTCTCTCGACTGGCCTTCATCTTGTATGATTGTGATATTCGGCACTTGATCTCAGACAATTCAATGCGGAAAAGCCTGGGCCAGGTAGTAGCGATCGGCCCGGTATTGGACGCGGTGATCGGCTTGTCAGCGCCAGATGAGCTGCCCTATCGCACCATCCCCTGGGCCGAGGTCGAGGCCATGCCGGCCCGAGCCCAAGCCGTGATCCGGATGGAACAGGATATGGCCTACCTGATGTACACCTCCGGCTCGACCGGCGAGCCAAAAGGGATGGTCCACACCCACCACAGCGGATTGAGCTATGCCAGACTCGCCGCGGCAGTCTATGATCTGCACGCCGGGGATCGGCTCAGCAATTTTCCGCCGTTACATTTTGACCAGTCAACCTTCGATTACTTTTCCGGCCCTTTGGTTGGGGCAACTACCGTCATCATCCCGGAGATGTACACCAAGTTTCCGGCGAGTCTTTCCCAACTTATGGCCGCTGAAAGGCTAACCGTTTGGTATTCAGTGCCTTTTGCCCTGATCCAACTATGCTTACGTGGTGTCCTGGAAGAGCGCGATTTAAGTTCGCTGCGCTGGGTTCTTTTTGGTGGCGAATCCTTTCCCGCTAAATATCTGCGAGCCTTGATGGCCCAGTGGCCCCAAGCTCGGTTTAGCAACGTGTATGGTCCGGCCGAAGTCAACCAGTGTACCTTTTATCACGTGCCGCCGCTCGGTGATGGTGACGATGAGCCCATTCCTATCGGTAAAATTTGGCCCAATGCCGAAGGACTGATTGTGGATGAAGATGACCAGCCGGTCACCACTGGGCAGGCAGGGGAGTTGTTAGTGCGAACCCCCACGATGATGCAGGGCTATTGGCGACGACCCGATTTGAATGCCAAGGCCTTTTATCAGCGTATGCAAGCTACGGGCCAGTCAGAAATTTTCTATCGGACGGGTGATTTGGTCCAGCTTCGCCCCGACGGCGAGATGTTATTTCTGGGGCGGACGGACCGGCAGGTAAAGGCTAGGGGTTATCGCATTGAGCTTGATGAAGTGGAAGCGGCCTTGCTATCACACGACTCGGTTGAAGAGGCGGCAGTCTTTCCAATTACGAATGCCGATGGGGTTATAGAGATATACGCTGCAATCATTCTTGAAACAGGCTATACGTTTGTG
>JBFGLD010000529.1:0-5011 GCA_041576335.1 Anaerolineae bacterium
GCGATATCCATATCGTTCGCTCCAACCAACATCGTCAGCTGAAGACAACCACGGTCTATTGGGGAACCGTCCGCGTTACCCAGCAGGTAGTCGGTTACCGGCGGATACGCCAATTTAGCGAAGCCAATCTGGGCGAAGTACCTTTAGAAATGCCGGCCAACACCTTTGAAACCCGAGCCCTGTGGTGGGATGTTCCTTACGAATGGGCAAAACATCTGAGCCAGCGCGGTTGGGACTTTTTGGGTGGGCTGCACGCGGTCGAACACGCAGCGATCGGGCTGCTGCCTCTGTTTGCCATGTGTGATCGCTGGGATATCGGGGGGCTTTCTACGCCGCTGCATCCCGACACGGAACGGCCTCAAATTTTTATTTACGATGGTTATCCGGGTGGCGTCGGCATCGCCGAGAAAGGTTTTAACCTCCTGACCGATTTGTGGGAGGCCACCCGGGCCGCCATCAAAGATTGTCCGTGTGAAGACGGCTGCCCCAGTTGTATCTACAGCCCCAAATGTGGCAACAATAACGAACCGCTCGACAAACGAGCCGCTATTTGGATTTTGGAGTCGCTGCTGCGGATGTGACTCCGGTCAGGTAGCGGGCCCTGATCTACGCGGGTACTCATTGCGGAATAGGCTGGCAGACGCATCCCTACGCGTTTGCGGGGCATCGGGATGTCCCTTTCTTCATTTCGCTATGAAAACTAGGCTAGAGGATTGACCGTGATGCCCTGGCTGCGCCGGCAGTCTAGCAACGATCGACCTCTAATTTTTTAAGGTTTACCCATATGAATCCCCTTGTCAAGATGGAAAAAACGTTGTATACTGGACTCGGTTTTCCTACGATATGTTGTATAGAGGACCTTACTACCACTATATATTGTGGCTTACTCGGTGTGTTTATGTCAATTTGTAGCGATTTGTGTAACTCCGGCGCAAGCCTAACCTATTATCACCCGTGTTCAGCGAATTGGGCGATACTTCGCCCGCAAGGCAGTTCAGGCTGCGGTTTTTCTGGCAGCGTCCCGCTCATACGGCTCCAGTTCCCTGGTATTAAGCAGTACGACCCGAATAAGATTACGTGCTACCAAAAGTAGTCCGGGCGGGCGCATGGGCGCACCGCTCCCAGGTGACAAGGGGACAGCTTGTGCCCGGTCACCTTTTCTTATGTAAACTGTATCAGACGAGGTAATTTTTCGATGAAATGCCCATTTTGCAACGCATCAAGCAATCATATTCGGGTGATTGACACCCGCGAAGTCGCCGATGGCATCCGCCGCCGGCGCGAGTGCGACCAATGCAAGCAGCGTTTTACCACCTACGAGCGTGTAGCCAGTCTGAATCTACTTGTTGCCAAGAGAGATGGTCGCCGTGAGGAGTTTGATAAAGAGAAGCTCGTCAAAAGCCTGCGCTTGGCCTGCACCAAGCGGCCTATCTCCAGTGCCGCGATTGAGGCTGCTGCCCAAGAAATCGAAGCAAAACTGTACGCGATGGGCCGGAGCGAGGTCGACAGTTTGAAAATTGGCGAGATGGTGATGGATCAGCTTCAAGACATTGATGATGTAGCCTATGTCCGCTTTGCCTCGGTCTACCGCCGCTTCCGCGACGTGGACAGTATCGCCGAGGAAATTCAGCAGTTACAAGCTCGCAAACGCCGCGAGGAGGAGTTAAAAAACCAAATGCCTCTGCCGATCGGAGGGGAGTCGTGAGATTGGTAGCTTGTGGAATAGCAGCCGGGGGTTTCCCAACCCTTCGAAGCTTTCAAGATACTATAGGAGGACTAGCATGACCGATAACCATTCTGAAAAAATCCAACAACATAACCTTACCGCACACAACAACGGCCAGCCTACGACCGGCAGCCGGCACCTCTCCGTTCAAACCCCCCAGCTTAATACCCTTCACCTCCTCGGCGAAAAAATATTCTTGGACCGTTATGCCCTAAAGGACGGCCGGAAAGAGTCGGTGGCGGTTGGCGACGTGGTAATTGTGGCCGTAGACTTGGACACAGGTCAGCGTGAGATTGGCACCGTCATCGCCGTGAATGGCAAATCCGTTACCATTGAACTGCGGGAGGGTGACGTGGTCGAGCGAGCTATGGAAAACATCGACAAGCCGCTAGAAACACACCCCGCCCAGATGCTGGATCGCGTAGCCCATGGGCTGGCGGCAGTAGAAAAACCAGCTAAAATGGTCGAGTGGGAGAAAAAATTTCGCTGGCTGCTGGATGATTGGAAGTTCATTCCCGGCGGGCGAATTTTAGCCGCAGCGGGTACGGATCAAAATTTGACCTACTATAACTGCTACGTCATTCCCAGCCCCCAGGATAGCCGCGAAGGGATTATGGCCACGCTAACCCAGATGACCGAGATTATGTCACGCGGAGGTGGGGTAGGCATCAATATTTCCAGTTTACGACCCCACCATGCTTATGTGCGCGGCGTCAATGGTCGTTCCAGCGGCTCCGTCTCTTGGGGAGAATTGTACAGCTTCGTTACCGGCCTGATCGAGCAGGGCGGCAGCCGGCGCGGGGCGCTGATGTTGATCCTGAACGTCTGGCATCCTGATATTGTGGAATTTATCAACAGCAAGCGCAAAATGGGCCGTATCACCAATGCTAACATCAGTGTCGACATTACCGACGACTTCATGGCGGCGGTGAAAGCGGATGCTGACTGGAATCTGATTTTCCCTGATACCAATTATCCCGATTATGACAACACCTGGGACGGCAATTTGGTGGCTTGGCAGGCCGAGGGCAAACCCGTGGTCGTGCATAAGACGGTCAAGGCCAGAGAGATTTGGAACAGTATCATCGAAAGCGCCTGGGCCAGCGCTGAGCCCGGCATCTTCTTTGTCGAGCGTTACAACAAGCTGAGCAACTCGTGGTACTTCGCCCCCATCTTATGTACTAATCCATGCGGTGAGCAAGGATTACCCGCCTGGGGGGTGTGTAATTTGGGAGCGTTGAACCTGGCCAAGTTTGTCGACGGCGCTCAAGTCGATTGGGAGCAATTAGGTCAGGCCGTGCGCTACGCCGTTCGCTTTTTGGATAACGTCATCGACGCCACCCCCTACTTTTTTGAGGATAACAAACGGCAGCAGTTCAGCGAGCGTCGAGTTGGCTTGGGCACGATGGGGCTGGCCGAGATGCTGATCCGCCTCAAAATACGGTATGGCAGCCCGGAAAGCGTTGAATTTTTAGATAAACTTTACAAATTTATCGCCTCGGAAGCGTATCTGGCCTCGACCGATTATGCGGCTGAGAAGGGAGCGTTCCCCCAATTCGACCGTGAAAAATTCTTACAAAGTGGTTTTATGCACGGCCTGCCGGAAAATGTGCGGGCTGCCGTCGAAGAACATGGCATTCGCAACGTCACCTTGCTGACCCAGGCGCCGACGGGCACGACCGGTACAATGGTCAATACGTCAACCGGTATCGAGCCCTTTTACTTCTGGAGTTTTCACCGCAAAGGCCGCATGGGTACCCATGAGGAACGGGTCACCGTTTACGAGGAGTGGCTAACGCAAAATCCCCAGGCATCATTGCCCGATTACTTTGTTACGGCAATGGATCTACAGCCCGAAGACCACGTACGAGTCCAAGCGGTAATCCAGCGCTGGATCGACTCCAGCATCAGCAAAACCTGCAACACGCCGAATAATTATTCCGTTGAACAAACGCGCGAGTTGTATGAGCTGATGTACGAACTTGGCTGTAAAGGAGGCACTATTTACCGTGATGGTTCCCGCGATGTACAGGTACTCAACCTCAAAGAAGAAAAGCCGGAAGCCAAACCACCCGAAATAAAATGGCGAGCTCGTCCGGCTACGCTGCACGGCAATACTTACCGCAAAAACACGCCGATTGGTACAGCCTATATTACGATTAACGCCAACGGCGGCGGGAACCCGGAACCCTTTGAAGTGTTCATCAACGTGGGTAAAGCCGGCAGCGACGTTGCTGCCGATGCCGAAGGCTTAGGTCGCTTGATTAGCCTCATCCTGCGGATGCCCAGCCCGCTCTCTCCGGCCGAGCGGGTGCAGGATATCGTGGCCCAACTGCGCGGCATCGGCTCCGGGCGTGCCCAGGGCTTCGGCAAAAACCGGGTTATGAGCCTGTCCGATGCGGTCGCCCAGGCCCTGGCCGAACATGTCGGCTTTAACGCCACCGACGACCTGCCCGGGTTACCCGACGAAGACGAGAGCGTCCAACTCAGCTTTTCGTTACAAGGTGACTACTGTCCCGACTGCGGCTCAGCTACCTTGCTGCACATCGAAGGCTGTAAGAAGTGCCACGAGTGCGGCTACAGCGAGTGTTGAGTTTCGTTACTTTCATCACAATTTAAGGAAAATCGAGTAAGCTTCGGCCAGAAAGCCGGGTGTTCTCGTCGTGTCCGTAACAAATAATCACCGCAAAGACTCAGACATACAAGCGGCCCAAGGGCCGCCAGATCCTGAACTGGAGTCGTTGATTGCCCCCCAGGGCTACGATCCGGCCTTGGTCGATGATGTGGCCACGCTGGAAACGCCGGCCCAGCAGCGCCGTAAGGCCCTTCGCTTTATGATCGGGTTGCTCATTCTTTTAGGCATCGGCGTTTGGTTTTGTACGCCGGCCGATTTAATTGTTCCCGAAACTGTTTATGAACCTGCGCCTTACGACATTGACGATCGTTCGGATGTACCCTCCGACAAGTTTCTGGAGGACGTTATCCCTGAGAAGGTGGGCGACTTTAGGCTGGTTGATTTACGAAAGGAGCAAGCCTTTGAAGATCCGTATATCGGGGCCTTTGTCGTCCAGGCGACATACATTGACGATGCTGGCAGCCCGGTGACCGTGGTAATGACCCAGGCCAACTCATACATCAATGCCCGCCGCTATTTGGAAAATTACAAAAAGCTACTCAACGATCGCACTGACGTGGTAGCGTGGCAAGAACGTTTCTTTATCAACAAAAACTATATTCAATGGTCCGCCCCCACATTTGCCGATAAAGCTTATGGTATCGCCTGGA
>JBFGLD010000530.1:0-4996 GCA_041576335.1 Anaerolineae bacterium
GCATATCAGCATTGCCTTCTAAAGCGTCCAAAATCTCGTTGGCTCGATCGGTCACCGCTTTGGGAATTCCGGCAATCTGGGCCACGTGGATACCGTAGGAGCGGTCGGCGGCCCCAGGTCCAATCTTATGCAGAAAAATAACCCGGCTGCCCTCCTCGGCCACGGCGACGTTGTAGTTGCGCAGGTGGGGCAGGTATTTGGCCACCTCGGTCAGCTCGTGGTAGTGGGTGGCAAACAGCGTTTTGGCCCGGATTTTGGGGTTGTTGTGGATATACTCGACTACGGCCCGGGCGATGGCCAGGCCGTCGTAGGTACTGGTACCCCGACCCACCTCATCCAAAATGATCAAACTGCGGCGGCTGCTTTGCGACAGGATGGCCGCGGTTTCAACCATCTCGACCATAAACGTGCTCTGCCCGGCGTGAATCTCATCCTGCGCGCCGATACGGGTAAAGATACGGTCAACTAGGCCAATGTGGGCCGAGTCGGCCGGCACAAAACTGCCGATTTGAGCCATAAGCACCGTTAAGGCCACCTGGCGCAAATAGGTGGACTTACCGCTCATGTTAGGGCCGGTAATGATGTGGATCAGCTCCTCTCTGGACATGCGGACATCATTTGGCACGAAGGAGGTGGCCAGCCCGTCGGCATCGACCAGAGGCATTGTTTCGACCACCGGGTGGCGACCGCTGCTGATCTCCAACCGGTCATCATCGCTAAGCGTCGGGCGGCTGTAATTGTTGCGCAGGGCAACCTCGGCCAGGGCCACGACCACGTCCAGGTAGGCCAGCGCCCGCGAGGTCCTCAGCAACTGATCGCCGGCCGCCGCAATTTGAGCGCACACTTCCTTGAAGATGCGTGTTTCAACGTCTAACTGCCGCTCGTCGGCGTTGAGGATAAGACTTTCGTACTCTTTCAGATCCGGGGTGATGTACCGCTCGGCGTTGACCAGGGTTTGTTTACGGATGTACTCGTCCGGGACCCGGTCGCTGTTGGCCCGGCTAACCTCCAGATAGTAACCAAAGACCTTGTTAAAACCGACCTTTAAGCTCTTAATCCCGGTTCGCTCTCGCTCAACCAGTTCCAGATTGGCGATCCATATTTTGGCATCACGAGAGCCGGCAATAATCCCATCAAGCTCCGCCGAAAAGCCGGGCCGGATGACCCCCACCTTGGTCAAGGTAGCGGGCGGATCTTCGGCGATGGCCTGGCTGATGAGGCTAACGAGGTCCGGGCAGGCGTCTAATTGTTGAAGTATTGACTCAGGTGTAGGGCCGGATGCGTCGTCCGCCGCCTGTCGCCCGTCGTCTCGACCGTTTGACATACCGCCGCCCTTAGGTATTTCAGCCAACGCTTGTTGAATGGCAGGGACGGCTTCTAAGCTGCGGCGGATCGCCAGCAAGTCGCGCGGTTGGGCGATGCCCTGGCGAACCCGGCTGGTCAGCCGCTCCAGGTCGGCCATTTGTTTTAGATAAGTGCGGACGTCACCCCGGGCGATAGTCTGCGCCGTAAAAATCTCGATATCATCCAGGCGACAATTCAAGGCGTCCACATCGAGCAGCGGCTGAAGTAACCAGGTGCGCAGCAATCGCCCGCCCATCGGGGTGATCGTTTGATCGAGCACGCCCAGCAGCGATCCCCGGCTGGAACCGCTGCGAATCGTTTCGCTTAGCTCCAAGTTGCGCCGCGTGCTGGCATCGAGAGTCATAAAACTATCGGTGCTGTAAGCCGTTAGGTGCGTAATCTGCGACAGGGCCTGTTTTTGATTATCCGCCACATATTGAACGACCGCGCCGGCGGCCTGCACTGCCAGCGGTTTGCTTTTGAAACCAAAGCCATCGAGCGTGGCTACCTCAAAATGCTGCTGCAAAACCTGTTTGGCCTGGTCGATCTCAAAACGCCAGGGCTCAACCAGCGAGTGAGGCGCGTCGACTGTTTCGAGGGCTTCGAGGCTGGCGGTATCGGGACAAATGAGTTCGGCGGGGTTGAGCCGAGTGATCTCGTTGAGAAGCAGCCGGTTAATGTCGCTCCCCTGTAATTGAGTGGCAGCGAATTGGCCCGTCGTGATATCAACGTAGGCAATACCGGCCCGCTCGCCATGCAAAATGACCGCGGCCAGGTAGTTGTTCTCCTTATCGTTCAGTAACGTGCCTTCAACCACGGTGCCCGGCGTAACCACTCGCAGCACTTCGCGAGGTACTAAGCCCTTAATCGGCTCATTGCCAAGCTGCTCACAGATAGCAACTTTGTAGCCGGCTTTAATCAGACGGGCGATATAGCTTTCGGCCGAATGGTGAGGCACGCCGGCCATGGGGATGCGCTGCCCCTTAGATACGTTCCGCGAGGTCAGCACAATGTCCAAAACTTTGGCCACGGTTTTGGCATCTTCGTCAAAGGTTTCGTAAAAATCGCCCAAACGAAAAAAGACAATCGCGTCCGGATATTGTTTTTTGATGGAGAGATACTGTCTTCGAACAGGGGTGGTCATACCCTATGTTACCTCAACTACGTTGGCTTTGACGACTCGAATCAAATCTTGCACCGGCAGCTCCAAATTAATGCCCCGCTTACCGGCGCTGATCAAGATCTGTTCCAGTTCCAGGGCCGGCCGGTCGAGGTAAACTGGAAAGTTTTTATGCAGCAGAGCCAGAGCGGAAATACCACCAGTTTGCAGCCCGGTTAATCGCTCCGCCTCCTTGTGCGGAGCCATTTGTACTTTTTTCTGACCCGTGGCTTTGGCCAGTTTTTTTAAATCTAATTCTCGACTGCCGGCCACCATGACCAACATTGGTTTACCCTGGCTGGGCAACACCACCAAAGTTTTGTAGACAGCATCGCCTGATAAACCGAAGAAATCGGCGACCCCATCCGCGGCATGAATTGTGTCCGGGAATTCGCGCACGGTGTAGTTGACTTTTCGCTGTTCCAGCAGGCGCATTGAGTTGAGTTTCTCGGCCATGAGACACACTGCGTGTTACGGCACTACCTTACTTTGCCAGGATCCACAATTACGTTTTGGTGATCGGCCAAGTGTCTCTGAATAGCAATCGCTGCCTCGGACGAGATTGATCGGCCGTGGCGAGCTGCCAACGTACGCATCATTTCGTAATGCTTCTTTTCAACATATGTGACTAAATTTCTTTTTTCCGCGGTAAATTTTCCTCCAACGGTCGTCATCGATTTTTCTGCCGCCTTTTCTTAAAATTTCGAAAGATCATTATAACATCTAATTTTGTTAGGTAAAAACTTTATCGTAAGTCATTCTTGCATTTTTCACATTCTGAACGTGGGTGTAAAATCCGCCGTGATTGAATCATACCCATTATGACGAGGAAATAAGATGCACGCTCATATCACACTGCTCCCCGGCGATGGTATTGGCCCCGAGGTTGTCGCCGAGGGCGTTAAAGTGCTGAATGCCGTTGGCCAAAGGTTCGACCACACCTTCGACTATACCGAGGCCATTGTCGGCGGCCTAGCCATCGATAAGACCGGCACCCCCCTGCCCGACGACACGCTTACCGCCTGCCGGCAGGCTGACGCCATCCTGCTGGGTGCCGTTGGCGGGCCCAAGTGGAGCGATCCGGGCGCCACGGTTAGGCCCGAACAGGGCTTGCTCAAGCTGCGCAAAGAGCTTGGATTATTTGCAAACATTCGCCCGGTCAAAATTTTTCCGGGTCTGGCCAATGCCTCCACCGTCAAGCCGGAGGTCATCGAACATGTCGATCTGGTCATTGTCCGGGAGTTAACCGGGGGTCTCTATTTTGGCCAGCCCCAGGGACGGCAGGATACGGCGCATGGTCGGGCCGCAGTGGATACGTTGTATTACACCGAAGCTGAAATTGGTCGACTTATGCGCGTTTCTTTTGACCTGGCCCGTCAGCGGCGCAAGAAGGTCACCTCGGTAGACAAAGCCAACGTCTTAGCCTCCAGCCGCCTCTGGCGCGAGGTAGCTCACGAGGTCGCCGCGGAATATCCGGATGTTGCTTACGAAGACATTTTGGTTGACGCCTGCTCGATGTATTTGATCCGCCGCCCCGGCGACTTTGATGTCATTGCCACTGAAAATATGTTCGGCGACATTCTGAGCGATGAGGCCAGCATGCTGGCCGGTTCGATGGGGATGCTTCCGTCCGCCTCGCTGGCCGAAGGAAAATTCGGACTATACGAACCCATCCACGGTTCCGCTCCCGACATCGCCGGCAAAGGTATCGCCAACCCTTTAGCCACTATTTTAAGTGTGGCCATGATGTTGCGCACCACGTTTGGCCTGGCCCGGGAAGCCGAGGTGGTGGAGCACGCGGTCGAGGCCGTGCTCGCGGCCGGGCATCGCTCGCCGGACCTGGTCGGGCCCGGCGAAAAATTTGTCAGCACTAAGGATATGGGCGATTTGGTGAAGCAGCAAATCCAGCAAGTCGCTTGAAGTTGAAACACACCCTTTATCAACACCAAATTGTGTTATGTTATCCGGTCTGGTATAATTCAGAAAGTGGCAGGTAGCCCCTTACAGTAAATCGAGGTGAGTAGACAGGTATATCTCCAGTTTTAAGTGTAGTAAATCCTTTTGGTTATGACCGCAGCACCTTCTAACGATATCTACCCAATCATATTTCAAAATCTCCTACTCTATCGCGTGCATGCCTTTGATGATTATCCCGGTCTTACCCACGCTATTTTTACACGTGTAGGCGGTTTTAGCCGAGAACCATATCAGTCACTTAATCTGAGCATTTCTACCGGAGATGACCCGGCTATTGTCAAAAAGAATTTTGAACGCGCTTGTCACGTCGTCAACATTGTCCCTGAACAGACCGTTTCGTGTCGTTTGGTGCACGGGACCGATATTGTAACCGTTGACAAAAACAACCAGCAGCCCGTCATGGGCCAGGCAGACGGCTTGATTACAGACAGCACAAATATTTACTTGTTTATGCGATTTGGTGACTGTACCCCCTTGCTCTTCTATGATCCCGTTCGGGGTGTCGTGGGGTCGACC
>JBFGLD010000531.1:0-4973 GCA_041576335.1 Anaerolineae bacterium
CCATGTAGGGGGAGGTGCTTTAATTTGGCGTATTGCCTGTCCAATAATTTGAGTCGTTTCAACCCTTGATCGTAATATTACATCACAGTTATCCGGAGTCTTAAGGCAATCAACCGATCTGCCGGCCAGATTAATTATTGCACCAGCACCATCCAATTCACTTACCCATTCGCCCAGTGAATGAGCATCCCAACTCATATGCTTCCAATCACCTTCTATTCTTGGTGGATTTCTGGAAATTAAACAGACTTCATAATCATAATCTAATAAGACCTGAGCAAGGTTGATTCCCAAAAATCCAGAACCGCCAGTAATAATAATCTTTACTTTGGAATTAGTCATAGTCCTGGTTGTCCTGTTCGAATTCCCCCTAACGAGATAAGGATTCATGCGCGCGGACAGGCAAAGAGAGGTGAAGTGAAGGCCAGTCATTCAGGTCCCAGAAGCACGTTTGCCCCGAGACAAGCCGCCGCATATTTCTAAACAAGGTCTTAAAGGTAAATTCCGATTTGGACCTTCATACGAGGGACTTTCCCCTTCCCTCTATTTTAGTTGGGTAGGTACAGCGGCGCACCTTCCTGGTTTCCCAAGGCGTGTTTCCGCCATACCCCCCGCCGAACCGTGCCTAATCGTTTCCGATTACACAGCTCTCCCTCGCTCTTGGCGGTGGATAATGATGTGACAAGCCTGACAGAGACCCACGCCCTGTGTGGGGTCCATTGTTGGATGTTTTGACCACCGTTTCAAGTGGTGAGCGTGTTCTGCTGGGGCCTGTCCACATTGTTGGCAGACCTTGTCTCGCTGTCGCACTATCCTAGAGAACTGAGTTTGCCCCGGTCGGGCTTCCTGCCCATTCCAGTCCGGGTAGAGTTTCAGAGTTGGTTCTAGTTGAGTGGTTACCCCCCTTAAGTAAGGATTGGGCCTATTCTTTTTGGGGTTTTGTAATCGTTTTATCTTTACGCCGGCCAAATTATACATTGTGATCTGGTCATCTCCAATCTTTAGGCCCAATGTAGTTCGAGTGCCTAAGGGGGACGGCACGTGCTGGGTGTAATGGTTTAGCACCCAGCGCTTAGAGCGTTTGCCGTGCCGCTTTCTGAGCGCCCGATAGAAGGTCCACCAATTGTAGTAGGCCAAACGTCCGAACCGTTGCTTGCAGTTGGCATAGCGGAAGTAGTTGGCCCAGCCTCGGGTTACCCGATTGTATTGCCAAAAGAGTGACGTTACCTCAGGACCGCTCATCTGTGCCGCGATCTGTTTGACTTTGCGCCGGTATTTACGCAGGTTTTCCTGACTGGGTTGGGCAAAGACATTCATTTTGCCGGTCTGATGGTTACGATCACGCCGAAAGGTGTAACCCAAGAAAGTGAAGCCCTGGTCAATATGGGTGATGTGGGTTTTTGTTTCAGAAAGCGTTAACGCCAAATGTTCCTTGAGGTAGTGGGTTACGTCTGATTTAATCTGTTCCGCTTCGGCTTTCGTGCCATTCCACAAAATGAGCCAATCATCGGCGTATCTGATGGGAATAATCCGACCCCCGTAGCTCTTTTGTCGCCATTTGGCTTGGGTCCTCTTACTCTTGTCGGTTAGATGCGCGGGTTCGATATATTTCTGAACTAGCCACGTATCGAATTCGTGCAAGTAGACGTTCATGAGTAGGGGTGAGAGGGGACCACCTTGCGGCACGCCCAGATCCGTCCGTCGATAAAAGCCCTCCTCCAAGACACCGGCCTTGAGGATCTGTTTAATCAGATGGAGTAAGCGTTTATCTTGGACGTGTCTTTTGAGTAATTTCAACAAAATGGCCTGGTTCACGTGATCGAAACAGGCTTCTATATCGCCTTCGATCGTCCAGTGCCATCGCCCGCTGAAATGATTGAGAAAGTGCATCGTTTGGCCCAAGGCTTGGTGAGTGGAGTGACCTGGGCGGAAGCCGTAAGAAAAGTGGTGAAACAGACCTTCATAGATCGGTTCCAGGAGCATCTTGACCCCCGTTTGGACGGTCCGATCAGCCATGATAGCTATCCCTAAGGGACGCTTTTGGTTTGGTTTATGGGGTTTGGGAATGTAGACCCGCTGATAGGGTTGGGGCTGATACGTGCCCTGTTTGAGCTCTTGTGCCAGTTCTCTAAGAAACTGTTGTTTGTCTGCCTCCTCTCTGAGCTGCCGGGCTGTGATACCATCTATGCCTGGGGTCTGGCTTCCTTTATTTTGCAGGACCCGTTCCAAGGCATAGGCTAGCCAATCTGGATGATAGACCAGATTGTACAGTCGCTTCGCTCGATATGTTGCGTCTGCCTCCACCGCTTGGGCAAGTCGCCTTTGGATTTGGGAGATATTCTCTTTATTCAAAGATATTAGACCTCCACCTCTCTTGTCGTCTTGCCTTGAGCACCTGCCGCCCTTCCCTCCCCCATCTTTCGATGGTTTCAATGGTACTACGGCGGCTCCGCCAGCGCCGACCCTTCGGCTCCACCCGCAGCTAGGCTGATCCTTACGGACAGGGTCTTTGCCTTCCCACGTTCACCAAGTAGCCGTCTTCATCCAGACTTAGGCTCCGACTAGGGCAGTTCGCGACTGCGACGCAGCCCCGTTCATCCCGGCTTGTCCTTTAACTATAGGGACAGAGGCCATAGGGCTCAGGCCCGTTCACCACACCGTTGCGTAAAGCATGATTACGAATGAACTGCCCTCCGGTTTCAGCCCCTTTCCAGAGGTCTGCGCATACCCGTCATAGTCGGTTCGTGTTCCTAGCCATATCTGGACTCAACCTCGGCCCGCCACCCCTCTTTAGGGCTCGGAGGCTCGGGCCTTGTTCCCAGGGCTTCAGACCGCCGGTTGCTCTAGCCGACCGCCTGCCTGGTCAGGTTCACTCTCCTATGGCTGAGAGTGGGTTTATACCTCTACTACTTCGCGCTTCGTGGCGCACCGCAACTTGCCCATTTAGCAAATTCAACACCTTCTGTGGGCTGGACATTTGTGACGCGTGAAAAAAAACGTAACCTGTCGTTACCCCGATGATGGAATGCAGTACATAAAACGGGGGGTCGTTAAGCGGTGACCAGCGCCTAGTAATTATCCCGCTCCAGCCAGGCCAGTTCAAAATCTCCCTGAGGAACGGCACTGGGGACTTGCGCTTCGTCGCGGTCGGGATCATTGATAAACACACTATCGTCATCGTAGCCAGCCACAACACAGCACGGTCGATGCTGTGCTGCCAGTAGGGTAATTCGCCGGTGCGGACAAAGACAATGACCGGCTGCCCTGCCCAAGCATTCCCTCCAGGCCGGCCAAATCGGTTTGACTATAAGTCACGTTGAGATTGAGCCGGCTCAGCTATTACTTTCGGGTCTTAGAGAATCTGCAGCTGCTCACCCCGCGCCAGGTTGAGCGTCTGTCGCCGCGGCTGTGGCGAGCCCATCGGCGTTTTTTCGGCAGCGCCAAATTGACCACAAAACTCTCCACTTGTCCAGGTCAAAAACTGGTCTGGTGGATGGCGAACGTACCAGGTTTCTGGCTTAGAATTAGTAATTGGGCCTATCACGCTGAATTTGGGCTTGAAACAGTAATCCATCCCGAAAAAGTGTCACATATCGGGTTCCAGTTTCCTGGTCCGCTGTTAATTAATGGAGAGGTAAGCACCTTGAGTGTATAGTATCATTTTCACAGCTTGACAACTGGAAAAGAAAAATGAAAAGAAGAAGCTATTTGAGGAGCATTTGAAACATGAATAGAACCTTGACTTTGTCAACCTCAAGACTGTGCAGTCCATGGCTTTTCTTTGAAGCAACCTTTGCCTGGACCTGGTCTTTCTGGATACTGGCTGCGGTATTGGGGCTGGGTAATACGGCCGTGGGTCTCGTACTGTCATTGCTTGGCGTCCTTGGCCCGATGGTAGCCGGTATTGGTCTTACTTATCTCAGCTATGATCAGGAAGACCGGCGGGATTATTGGCGGCGTGTCATCGACTTCAAAAGAATTGGTGTCAAATGGTATCTGGTTATTCTCCTGTTTGCGCCCGCTCTTAATATCCTGGCTGCATTACTTGATATACTTTTGGGCGGCAGCGGCGCAACATGGGGCGAGGCCACGCTCAACTTTTTTGTTGCCCCGTTGTCCATCATTCCTTCAATCCTTTTCGCCAGCCTAATTCCCTTTATCGAGGAATTAGGCTGGCGTGGTTATGTGCTGGACCGGTTGCAGGTCAAATGGAGTGCATTGGTGTCCACCCTGATTTTAGGCACCGCGTGGTCGTTGTGGCACCTACCCTTGTTTTTTATTGAGGGTACCTATCAGGCTAACCTGGGCGTTGGCTCGGTGGCGTTCTGGGTGTTTATGATCGGCGTCATCGCTTTGAGCTTCCCATTCACATGGATTTACAACAATACGCGTCGCAGCACGCTGGCGGTGATCCTTTTTCATGCGATGGTCAATTTTACCGGTGAGGTTATGGCCATCACCGAGCGGGCGGACGTAATTTCGATCTTTTTGTGGTTTGTCGCCGCCATCGGCATTGTGGTGCTATGGAGTCCAAAGACATTCACACGTGATGAAGCTATGCAATGAGATCATTCCTGTACGTTATTATTGGCCCGGTTGTACTCTTTCTCGTCGTTTTCTTTGTGTGGCATATGGCATACAGGATGCATCTGGAAAAGCCCTCTAAACTGATCTAGCCAGAATCGAAAAGGTGGTCAAATTAATTGAGGATTTTGGCGACCAGGTCCTGGAGGAATACAAGGACACTCGCCAAGATTGGCCTGTCGATTTTGCTGCGGGATGAGGCCAAAGAATTGATCCCCGCAGCCGCCTGGCCCTTTGGCCCGGTGGCCCAGGTCAGCTATACCCTGGCCCGCCGAATTTCGGGACCGCTTCGAGGTCATACCCCACTGGGTGGTTCGCTACAGCGATCTGTCGGAATACCTGCTGCGCTACCGGCCCCATATTGTTCACTTCTCGGGACACGGCAATAA
>JBFGLD010000532.1:0-4961 GCA_041576335.1 Anaerolineae bacterium
TATTGCCTTGCCAGTCGCCAAAATAACCACCCGCCTCCTGCAAGATAGGCACGTGGGCGGCGCAGTCCCAAACGTCCATGATCGGGTCGAGCATCAGCTCGGCCCGGCCGGTGGCCACGAGCAGATAGCCGTAGGCGTCGCTCCAGCCTACCCGGTAGCCGGCTGTCTGCTGCAAGCGGGCCCAGGCCTGGCCGCGACCGTGCGGGGCAAAGCTGGCTGCATCGGCGTGGGCCACCAGGCCGTCTTTCAACCGCGTCACCTCGGACACGCGAGCGCGACGCCCGTTCCACCAGCAGCCCTCCCCCGTGGCCGCAGCGATCAATTCGCCGAGGGCTGGAAAGTGAGCCACGCCTACCCGGCACTGCCCTTCAATTTCCAGGCCGATCAAAACTGCGTACATGGGCACCCCGCGCACAAAGGCGCGGGTGCCGTCAATCGGGTCGATAATCCAGCGGGGGTGGGTGCTGCCGGGCGCGGAGTCGCCGTACTCTTCGCCGATGATTGAGTGGCCGGGAAAGCATTGTTCGATCCGGCCGCGAATTAGCTGCTCGGCTTTCCGGTCAGCGGCGGTCACCGGGGTTTCGTCCGCCTTGAAATCGGGGCGCAGGCCGGTTTGGAAATAACCTAACGTCAGCTGGCCCGCCTGCCAGGCGGTTTCGATGGCAAAGTCGAGGTAGTTACGTAACGATTCGGTCATCCGAGACTCCTTATTAGACCATGGCAACGGCGCCGTCACGCCGGGCGTCGCCCACAGCTACCCATTCGGCCGCCTGGTGGTCGGCGTCGTGTTGGAACGCAACCGCGTGCGTTCCACCGAAGAACATATTGCGCCCGGGCCAGCGATTGACCAGGTAGCCGGCCGCTTCGAGTTGGCCGGCTGCAAGCCGGCTAATCCCGCCTTCAAGCTGGACCACATTGTCTTCGAAATGAATCCGCGGCGCTTCGACGGCCTCTTGTAAGGGTATTTGAAAATCAATCACGTTGCTAATAACCTGCAAGATAGCCGAGCGCAGGCGATTGCTGCCGCCACTGCCAACGGCTAAGATTGGCCGACCCTGGCGTAACACCAGGCTCGGGCTCATCATTGTGACCAGACGTTGACCGGGCGGTAATTGGTGAAAACCGTGGGGATGCAAATCAATTTCTCCCAGCATATTGTTGAGCGTCACTCCGGTGCCGCCTACTACAAAGCCGGCGCTTTCCCCGGCCGAGGTGGTGATACTGGCAATCATGCCCCTGGTATCAGCCACGCTGACGTGGGTAGTATTGCTCGGACCTTTTGGAAAATTGGGGTCGGACATTATGATGTGACCGGCCAGCAATTTTGACAACTTATGACGGTACTTATCGATATTCGCATCGCCTAAGATGGCGGCGGCCGATTTAAGGCCCGTCGCTTGATCGGCATGGGTTTCCCACTCAGCCCGGGCCAAGTTGGTCAGGCGCATCACCTCGGCCAGGGTACGCAGATGGTCAAATCCTTGATGTGGTATATTGGGCAGCGGTTGGGTTGCCAGCAATTTAAGGGCAAAGGCGATAAGAACCCCCCCGTCAGAGGAGGGCGGCGGCAGTAAAATCGTGAAACCACGATAAGGTACCGCAACCGGTTGGTTATGGAGCACGTGATAGGCTGCCAAATCCGTTTGGGTGAGCAAACCGGCGTAAGCTCGCTGATCGGCCAAAATCTCACGAGCGATTGAGTCGGTGTAAAAGAGTGACGCGCCTTGCCGGCCTAACTGCTTCAGCGTATTCGCTAAGCGGGGGAAGCGCAACCGGTCACCCTGCTTAGCAAACTGCCCGTCAGGTGCGTAAATCCTCGCGATTCCTGGTGTATCTGTTAAAATAGGGGTTAGCAGGCCGGCGATGTAGGCTTGCATTTCCGACAGAACCACACCCTCACGCGCCATGCGGACGGATGGGGCCAGAATTTGTGATAATGGCAGACTGCCTCTTTCTTCAACCATGGCGCACAGCCCCGCTACGGCCCCGGGCACGGCGACGCTGCCGCGGCCAATAAAAAAGGGCTGCTGGACCGAGCCAAAATCGACTAACACTTCACGAAAATCGAGCTCGGTGTCAGGAACCGTGCCGTTGGGCGCTTGGCCGGGCATCGAACTAAAAAAATCGTAGACCACGGCCTGGCCGGTACCGGGATCGTAAACCTGGGCGATGCCACTGCCCCCAATGTTTACCAGGGCCGACTCGCTAATAAACGAGGCAAAGGTAGCTGCTACGGCAGCATCAACGGCGTTTCCACCTTGTTTCAATATTTCGGCCCCGGCTTGGGCTGTCTGAAAATGGCCGGCGGCGATAACTCCTGCTTGCACGATGACTGGCAACCTTGTTCATTTTGCGAAATTAAGCGGTGCGTATTGTATCATATCTTGGCAGGGGGAGCAACGCATTGAATTATTAAAATGCACGGCTAAGATTTGGAGGATGTTGGTAGCAGGCGGTAAAATTCATAATATGGAGGTTAAATGACCGATGAAAGAGGTTCCTCAATTTTCCGCAGCCGAAGCCGCACGACTCGTACCCCATGGCGCTGTTATCATGGCCGGCGGCTTCGGGATGACCGGGACACCGGTTCACCTACTACATGCTCTGGCCGACCAGGGCGTGAAAAACTTGACCATCATTTCCAATAACGTTGGCGAGCCCAACCTGGGTGGTGGTCGCTTGCTGCGTAACGGGCAGCTTGACAAGGCCATCGGCTCTTTCTTTACCTCGAATCCCGAGGCGGTGCAGGCGGTCCACAACAAGCAAATCGTGGTCGAATTAATCCCCCAGGGGACGATGGTCGAAGCTATCCGGGCCGGGGGGGCTGGGATCGGCGGATTCTATACGCCCACGGCGGTCGGCACCGTGCTGACCGAGTCTCACCCTACGAAGGTCATCAACGGCGTCGAGCACGTCTTTGTGCCGGCACTGCGGGCCGACGTGGCTCTCATCCGGGCCTATCGGGCCGATACGGCCGGCAACCTGGTCTATCGCCGGACTGAGCGCAACTTCAACCCGCTGATGGCCACGGCGGCGGATATGGTCATCGCCGAGGTTGAGGAGATTGTGCCGGTTGGCAAACTCTCACCGGATGAGATTGTGACGCCCGGCATTTACGTAAACTACCTGGTCGAGGCCCAGGTAACGCTTGAGGATTTGGGCAGTTCAGCCTCGGTCGAGGCCAGCGGAAAAGATGTTGCCCCGGCCCGCCTGCGGATCGCCGAGCGCGCCTTTGCCGAACTAAAACGCGGCAATGTGGTCAACCTTGGCGTTGGCATGCCGACCCTGGTGTCCGATTTGATTAAGCCGGAAGATGGTATTATTCTACACACAGAGAACGGCATGCTGGGCGTTGGTCCGGCTCCGGAAACGGGCGGGGCGCTGGACTATCCGGTCAATGCCAGCAAACTGCCGGTTACACCACTGCCGGGGGCCTCTTACTTTGACAGCGCCGCCTCATTTGCCATGATTCGGGCTGGGCACGTCGATGTGGCTATTATGGGGGGCTTGCAGGTAGATGAGGCGGCTAACCTGGCCAACTGGGCTGTGCCGGGCCGGCCCCTGTTGGGCGTTGGCGGAGCCATGGATTTGGCCAGCGGGGCAAAAAAGCTTATCATCACCATGACCCATGCCACGCCCAAAGGCGGTGCGAAAATTGTACCTCAGGTGACCCTGCCCCTGACGGCCAGGCACGCCGTTCACGTGGTCATCACCGAACTGGCCGTGTTTCAATATATCGACGGCCAATTGACCTTGACCGAACTTATGCCCGGCGCAAGCCTGGCACAGGTCCGTGCCGCTACCACAGCCAAATTTGTAGAAGCTCTTTAAGCAAGGAGGCAACATGAATCAGCGTTTTCAACCTAACGGCGCAAAAATAGAGGCGGAGTCGATCGACATTCATGAAGGTGGCGCCGCCATTATCAAAGGCCATACGGTCAATATCCGCGAAGGTGGGGCGGCCATGATTGTCGGCCAACATCTGAGCATTCAAGAAGGCGGCGGTGCTGTACTGATCGCCGAACGAGCCGAACTGCAGGATGCTTCGGTGGGCTTTCTCCTGGCCAAAGAGGTCAGCGGAGATGCCAATATTCTGTTCGATCTTAAGGCGGCCGTGGTGTTCGGCATTGTCGTCGGTTTGGTGCTGGGGCTTTTCCGCTTATGGGCCGGACGCCGGTAGTTGTGGCGAACTGCGGCCGTGACTTAACTCTACCTTATTAATAATCGCATTCCCGGCAGTGGTTCGGTTCGCGGGTTTGTTCACGACTTGCCCTCCAATTAGGACGAATTGACGGGCTATTTCCCGCACCGGGCGCCAGAACAAAGCACTTACCCACAAAACCTCCCTAACTTGAGCAGACCCGCTTTATCCACGTTCTTGGTCATTATGGTGTCTGCCCAAAGTCGATTTGGTGAGTCGCGCAACCGATTTATTACTTACCCATCTTCCAAAAACAGACATAATACCTAAAGTAGTAATGCAGAATACTCCGCCGAAAAATGTTTCGTTGAAGGGAAAGCCAATTAGCACGAAACTACTTACTCCGGCGGCCGCAGCCGCCACTGCTCCTACTGCGAGTTTTGTTATACTTAGGTTTGTTGAAATTTTGAATTGCAGTAAAAAGAGGGTGGCAATGCTTGTCATGAGTATCACTATAGCTATCAAGTTAATAAATAAATCCATGGCTCGAAAATACCCTTGCATCAAGATTGTTCGATCTATAACGCAGGGTAGTCGCATACGCCAAATGCTTGGAGAAGATTTACACAATTAATAGGATAAATATTAAGAAAAATCCTGTAAATCTCGTCAATCCTGTCGAAAAAATCCTGGTTAAAGCAGCGATTTATTTCAATTCAAATTTAGTATGCGATTGCCCTGATCTGGCATGGAGACAAATTTACATTATCTCAATGACGGAATATATAATCCGATCCTTCTATCGGGAAAGTGTGAATAA
>JBFGLD010000533.1:0-4959 GCA_041576335.1 Anaerolineae bacterium
CAGACGGGTACGAAGTGTCCCTGGGCGAAGGTTTGATTGGGCTAGCCGCCCTAACGGGTCAGCCCGTGTTACGGCCGGATGTTTCTAGCGATCCGGATTGGAAACCTCATCCCCGTTTACCAAAGACCAAGGGCGAACTCGCCATCCCGATCAAGCTCGCCAAAGAGGACGCTAGGGTGCAGGTTGCAGCGCTGCGGCACTTCATCCGTGAGCATTACGACGGGATCGTCCTGGCTGCCATCGAGCCCCAGACAATTGCTCCGGTAACCGGACAGGCCCTGGCTCAGGGGATCCCCGTGGTCGTCACCGCTGACCTTGGCGAAGACAACCAAACGGCGCTGGTTTCCGCTGTAGAATTCGACCTTGGTTATATGTTAGGGGTACAGGCTGGGGAGTGGGCTAAGAGCCACCTCACTGCCGACCGTCCCCTAAAGCTAGGCGTGTTGAATGACCGGCGTATTCCCCAGGTTATTCAGCGAGAAAACGGTATTCTAGAGGGAATCAAGAGCACGTTTGGCACTTATGTCGAAATCATCGGCAGCGGTTTCGCTGCCGATTTTGAGCAAGGGCTGCGTGTGGCGGAGCAATGGCTGCAGGCCCATCCAGATTTAAGGATGATAGTGGGTATTAATGATAGTGGTGCTTTGGGCGCGTATCAGGCTGTGATTGTCGCCGGTCGCAACGATCCGGAGAAATTTTTCGTGGGGGGCGTGGACGGGATTGATGAAGCCTTAACAGCAATTGGGGAAGGAGGCGCTTACCAGGCTACTGTGAGTCAACAATCACCGGCAGAAACTGGTGCACTAACCCTTCGTATCCTGATTGCCGCTATTGCCGGCCAGGCCTATGACAAGCTAACAACGACGAAATGCACCCCGGTCAACCGGGCCAATCTGGTAAGTTTTCTGGATGCCAGAAATCGGCAAATATCGGTTGACAACGAGTTAATGCTGAACAAAGACGATTTTGCCCGTCTAAACTTGAGCGAAATCAAAATTGGCCTTAGCGTTCAAAATCTGACGAACCCTTTTTTCGCCCGATTGGCGGCAGGCGTTGCCGGCGAGGCCAACCGGCTGGGAATTAACCTGGTCATTAATGACCCCAAAGAGATACTGGGCGTGCTGGATGTTCAAAGTGATCTGGCCGGCGTATTAGATACCGAGGACCAGTTAGTTCTAGAAGGCATGTGCGGCCAGATCGCGGCTGCCGTCGAAAGTACTCGCCTACGCCAAGCAATGGAAGAGCGACTCCAGGAGCGCGCTCACTTACTGGAACAACTGCAGAAGCAAAACGAATATCTGGCCGCTCTACACGAAACTGCGCTGGGCCTGATCGCTCGATTTGATTTGAGCGAACTGCTCGAAGCCCTCGTCACGCGGGCAGGACAGTTGTTAGGAACTGCCCATGGTTTCGTGTACGTGGTCGAGCCCAATGCCACCGGGAATGGCGCCGTCATCGAGTGCAAGGTAGGCGTGGGAGTCTTTAGCCAAGCCATCGGTTTTCGCTTAAAACCGGGCGAAGGCCTGGCCGGCAAGGTATGGCACAGCGGTCGCCCCTTGGTCGTGGCTGATTATGACGGCTGGTCCGGTCGCTCCCCGGTTTTTGGCTACCAGCTGATCCGCGGGGCCATCGGGCTGCCTTTAACCCGCAATACAGGCACTGAAAATACCGGCTCATTAGGACTGCAGGCAGCGGCTCACAGGGTAGTCGGCGTGCTGGGGCTGGCTTATGGAGCCGAGTCGAACCGGACATTTAGTGAGGAAGAGGTCGAAATATTGAGGCGGTTTGCTGAGCTAGCTTCTATTGCCCTGGACAATGCTTTTCAGCTTCAACTTACCGAGCAGGCTTTGCACGAAACCCAGGCGCTTTACCGTGCGGGACGGGCTTTAGCCGAAACGCCGGCCATGCAAGAGATGTTAGAGCGTGCACTGGCCGAGTTTCTGCGCGCCTTGGGTCTGAAACAGGGCGGTATTTTACTATACGAATCCGACTTTCAGTCGGGGGTGCTGCATGCCTTTTTCCGAGATGGCCACCTCCAACCGGCCGGCTTACGTATACCGGCCGGCACGCCTGAACACCAAGCCGTCATTAAGACCGGTAAGCCCCTAGCCATTCGTGACGCTCTGAACGATCCGCGGACAAGTAAGGAGTTGGTCAAAGCCCACAACATAAAGTCACTTCTGCTTGTGCCGTTATTGGTTCGCGGGCAGGTCATAGGATTCTTAGGAGCCGACGCTACCGAAGATTACCGTCACTTTTCAGAACGTGAAATAACCACGGCGCAAGGCATAGCTGATCAAATTGCCACCGCGATTGAGAATGCCCGCCTTTTTGAAGAAACGCAACGGGCAAAAGAAGCTGCTGAAGCCGCCAGCAAGGCCAAAAGCGCTTTCTTGGCCAACGTTAGCCACGAACTCAGAACACCCTTAACCTCGGTCCTTGGTTTCTCCAAGATGATCCAAAAGAGGTTGGAGGAGGTCATTTTCCCCAAATTGGAGGCTGATGAAGATGAAAAAACACAGCGAGCCATCAGCCAGGTGAGAGGTAACATCGAGATTATCACGGCTGAGGGTGAGCGACTAACGGCCCTAATCAATGATGTCCTTGATATTGTTAAGATCGAGGCCGGGAAGGTAGAGTGGCAGATGCAGCCCTTGTCGGTGGCTGACGTGATTAAGCGGGCGACAGCAGCCACTGCTGCCCTATTTGAGGAAAAGAATTTGGAGTTGATGATGCACATAGCGGAAGACTTACCCGAAGTCGTCGCCGACCGTAACAGGTTGATGCAGGTTTTAATCAATCTCATATCGAACGCAGTCAAGTTTACCGATCAGGGCTCAGTGACGTTTCGGGCCCGACCCACTCACAGCGGAGTCTTGGTTAGCATCACCGATACCGGGTCCGGCATCGCCAAGGCTGACCAACCCATGATTTTTGAGAAATTTAAACAGGTCGGTGACACGCTCACCGACAAACCAAGAGGCACGGGCTTAGGGCTGCCTATCTGTAAGCAGATTGTAGAACATCACGGGGGCCGCATCTGGGTAGAAAGTAAGTTAGGCCGCGGCAGTACCTTCTCCTTCACCCTGCCGGCTAGAAGCGCGTAAATATTTGAGCAACATGAAACAAGCGTGGGGCAGCAGAAAAATGGCTGAAACCAATATGAGCCTAATTCCATTTCACAGGTAAACGTATGATTGACCAAAACATCGATTCTCAGCAATTTATTCCACTGCATCGTTTGTTAAACCAACGAGAGGCGAAGGGGTTACTTAAAGACTTCGAGCAATTACTACCGCATATGACCCTGGCTTTGGTTGGGGCTGACGGACGTCATTTTGCCGCCACCGCTGAATGGTCACTACCGGATGTGGTCGACCAAGCAGAACTGGCCGATCTATTAGCTCAAGCCCGCGCAGGCCAGGCGTTACGAAAGACCAATTTACAGATACACCCGCTCTTCGCCGGCACTCAGTTTGTGGGCGGGCTGGTCCTCCACCCGGCTCAATCAAACTCTGACCAACACCCGGCGTCAGAAGACGTGCTGCGCTGTCTGCTGCGTAGTCTGAAGATGGTTCTCATCCAGGCTCTGGAGAAACGGGAGATTGTTCGGGAGACCCTGGAACGCTACCGCGAAATCAATCTGCTTTACCATGTTGGAGAAACAATTGGTGCCTGCCTCAATCCGAATGAAATACCGGAACTCATGCTGACGGAAGCCAAACGCGTCATTCAATTTGACGCAGGCATGGTGTTGCTGCCGGCGGCAGAAAGTAATGTTAGCCTCGAAGTCAAAACCGTGTTTGGGCCGACTCGTGTTGTCGAAGAGCTACATCAGGCCTCGCAGCTGGTTATCAATCAAGTACGGCAAACCGGCCGGCCCGACATTTTGTCCCCTTCAGCCACAGATGGAGCTTCCATTGGCGCTATCCTTTGTGCGCCAATGAAAGCCCAAGATCGTGTGCTTGGCGTTGTTTTGCTTGGTCGAGTCAAAGAGCAGGCAATATTCACGGCCAGCGATGAGAAGCTGGTGATGGCTTTGGCTAGCCAGGCGGCCATTGCTATTGAGAAGGCCTGGCTGCACCGGCATGAGGTTGACCGTCAGCGTTTGGAGGAGGAATTAGCTCTAAGTCGTCAAATTCAGCTAAGTCTCTTGCCGGAATCTTGTCCGACGCTTCCGGGCTGGGAATTTGCGGCAATCTATCAAGCAGCCCGCCAAATAGGGGGAGATCTCTACGACTTTTTTGATTTACCTGGCGAATCTCATCGCCTTGGCTTAGTTATCGCGGATGTGACGGGCAAGGGGGTCCCGGCGGCTTTATTTATGGCCTTCAGCCGCACGATTATTCGTACGGAGTCGATGAGCGGACGCAACCCGGCCGCCGTTCTTGAGCAAGCCAACCGGATCATTGTCCAAGACAATCGCGCCAAACTTCTACTAAGTGCCTTTTATGCTACCCTGGACCTGGGCACGGGCCGGCTGGTGTATGCCAATGCCGGGCACCACTGGCCGCTTTTGCAGCGGTTTGCATCTGGTGAGATTAAAGAACTTAAGGTTCGTGGGATTATTCTAGGCGCTTTCGACGACATAGCCCTGGAAGAGCGAGAGATTGAGGTCTCTCCCGGTGATAATGTGATTTTTTTCACCGATGGTGTCATCGAAGCAATGGATGCCGGCCGCCGCATGTTTGGCGAAGAGCGGCTGCACGAGGTCGTGACAGCCCATTCCACGAGTAGTGCAAATCAGATTTTGCGGGCTGTTGTCGATGCGGTCAAAGACTTCGTCGGTGATGTCCCCCTATCTGACGATTTCACGCTCTTTGTTGTCAAGCGGCAAAAAGAAGGATTATCTTAACAGGAGGCATCTTAACATGCATCCAAAAATACTCATTGTGGATGACGAGGTTCACATAAGATTGCTTATTGAACAAACGTTAGAGGAACTTGAAGACGAGGGCA
>JBFGLD010000534.1:0-4954 GCA_041576335.1 Anaerolineae bacterium
GATGCCACTGCAGGAAACCGGCGGCTTGATGGGGATCATAGCTGAAAGCGATTTAGTAAAGTTTGCCCGTTATATGCCTTACGCCGAAGAGGTAAACGGGCTCGTCGACAAGGCCCGGACCGTTGTGGATGCTACGACGCCCAAGCCTACGGAGCCCACCTTTATTTCGCCTCCAACGGAAAAAGAGGAGGTGGCCGTATGATCGTGCGTTTTGCTTCCCCATGGTTGTTGTCACTGCTTATTATCCCGCTGGTTTTGGTATTACTGCCGTGGCTGCTACGACGTCGTAATCAACCGGCAACGCTTCAATATTCAGATTTACGCCTTACAAGCTATTCAGCCGTCTCTCTGCGCAAAACTGGGCGGACCGTGGTGCTGCCCACGTTGCGCTATCTGGCACTGGCCCTGCTTATTGTGGCGTTGGCCCGACCTCAATCGGGTAGTGCGCGTGAAGTTATAACCGGTGAAGGGGTCGACATCGCCATTGTATTAGATATTTCGGGCAGCATGGCTGCCCTTGATTTTGATCCGAACCGGTTAGGAGCGGCCAAACGGGTCATTCTCGATTTTATTGAGAGCCGCCAATACGATCGAATCGGTTTGGTTATTTTTGCGACGGAGGCTTTTAGCCAGGTTCCTCCGACCATTGATTATGCAGTTCTCAAGCGTATCCTTGACGAAACGCAGGTTTCATGGGATATTGGCCTCGATAGCGGCACGGCTATTGGCCTGGGACTGGCCAACGGGGCCAACATGCTGCGTGACTCCGGTGCCGAAAGTCGGGTGATCATCTTGCTCACGGATGGCGCGAACAATTCGGGGCAGATCGATCCGATGACCGCAGCCGAGATCGCTAAGGCTCTCGACATTCGGGTGTATACTATTGGGGCAGCCCGGCCTGGCCCGGCGCCCTTACCGTTCCCTGATGGCCGGATCGAATATCGCGACTCAGAGATTGATGAGGAAACGCTTAAGGATATTGCTTCCTTGACCGGCGGCCTATACTTTCGAGCAGAAGATTCCCAGGGGTTGCAGGCAGTTTACGATAAAATCAACGAATTGGAACGTTCAACCGTTGAAGTCAGAACGTTTACCCGTTTTACCGAGCTGGCGATTTGGTTTATTATTCCGGCCGCCATGCTGCTGGCCCTTGAAGCGATTTTGGCGCGTACCATATTCAGGACGATACCGTAAATGGATTTTGCAGAACCGATATATTTACTTTGTTTTATACCGTTAATAATACTTGGCTTGTTTTTGATTTTCCTGACCAAACGGAAACAAATCGCCATCAATAAGTTGGGGACGTCTCAACTTATCGCGAAATTGAGTGCTACGGTGAATTGGCGAGGCCGTCGATGGCGTACCCAGCTCTGGTTTGTGGCCCTTGCTTTGATCATTTTAGCTCTGGCTCGGCCACGCTGGGGGGCCCAGGTAGATTATATTGAGCGGCAGGGTGTCGAAATCATGGTGGCGCTGGATGTTTCCGAAAGTATGCTGGCGGAGGATTTTAAACCCAACCGCCTTGCCCGCGCCAAATTGGAAATTACGGAGTTAATGGATCGCTTAGAGGGCAATGAGATTGGCTTGGTGCTCTTCTCAGGCGCAGCTTTTGTTCAATTTCCTCTCACCTCGGATTTTGCCACGGCACGCATGTTTCTAGAGTCAGCCTATCCAGGCATAATCTCTCGGCCAGGTACGGCTGTGACCGAGGCGATTGATATTGCCATTACCGGATTCAATGAAGAACGCTCCAGCCAGAAAGTCATAGTTGTTTTGACCGACGGCGAGAACCACGAGGGCGATGTGTTGGAGGCGGCACGACAGGCAGCCGCAGAAGGGGTCATTATATATACCATTGGCTTTGGCTCGCCCAACGGAGAGCCAATTCCGGAATATGACCACCTGGGCAATTTAAAGGGTTATAAACAAGATAGGCTTGGCGAAACTGTGCTAACCCGCCTAAATGAAACGCTTCTGCAGGAGATTGCCCTGGTTACCAATGGTCGTTATTTCCGGGCTACAGCTGATGGTCGTGAGGTGGGGTTTCTGATCGATGCAATCGGTGATTTGCAAACAAGCGAGCTTGAAGGTCGCTTCGAGACCCGGGGAATTGAACGGTTTCAATGGCTGCTATTTTCTGCTATCGTAGCTTTAGTCATGATCGAGTTAATTCCGGACCGTCTCTACAGTCGAGCCAGATCCCAAGTCGTTGCAAGTAAGGCGCTGGGCAGATGATGATGGACGAGGCCGTGCACACGAACGCTGGGCGCGGCTCGAGGAGTATTTTTATGAAACAGACCCGATCGATCGTATTATTGTTTGTCATCTTAGGCTTGCTAACAGCTTGTGGTTCATCCGCAGCAAGCTACAATAACCAAGGCAATAGAGATTTTGAGGCGGAAAAGTATGAAGAGGCGCTCAAGAATTATACAACCGCCAAGCAAGAGGATCCTGAGTTAGTCGAGCCGTATTACAATTCTGGCAACTTGTTATATCAAGAGGGTAACCTGGAGTCGGCATTTGAGCAGTTGCAGCAGTCGCTCCGAACTGATGATGACGCCCTGGCTCAAAAATCTTTCTATAACTTAGGTAATACCTATTTCAAAGCTCAGGATTGGCAGAAGGCTATCGATGCTTACGTGCAGGCTTTGCTGTTAGCCCCCGGCGATATTGAAGCCAAAAACAATCTTGAGTTGGCTCTACAAAATTTGCAGCAGCAATCACAACAACAGCAGCAAAACCAAAACTCCCAACAGCAACAAAGTCAAGGTGGTAATCAACCAAATCAGCAGCAACAGCAGCAACAGCAGAATCAAGATGAAAACCAAGACGACTCGGAGGGCGAAGGACAAGAGGATCAGGAACAGGACCAATCGGGTCAGAACGATCCTCAGCCACAGGAACAGCAGCCCGGCCAAGGCGAACTTACTCCCGAAGAGGCGGAGCAGTTACTTGATGCCTTGGGACAGGATAGTCAAACGCTTCAGGAAAGGTTACAACAGCAATTTGGTGCACCATCGCTGCCACCCGTTCAAGACTGGTAGAGCGATTTTTGATTTAAGACGAATTCGGTAAAATTAGAACCAATATGATGATGCTCCTTTTGACACGCGACGCACAACGCCCAAAGCACTTTATGATTATCATCGTAATGACCGTGGCCTTATTGGTGCTAACTCGCGGATCGAGCAGGGTAGTTTTTGCTCAATCTCCGATATCCGCCCAGGTTGATCGCAGTTCGCTCGCTACGAATGAGCAACTCACGCTTAGGATTACGGTTACAGCTGATGATTTTGATATCCCCAGTCCCGATCTATCCGATTTACGGGATTTTGTCGTGGTGAGTAGCAGTACCTCGACGCAGGTCAGTATCATTAATGGCCGGATGACATCCCAGGGCGTCTTTAGTTACCGCTTACAACCCTTAAAAGGAGGTAATCTGCTAATTCCTCCAATCAGCGCCGTAATCAATGGCCAAACTTATCAAACAGAACCAATTCGCATTCAAGTGTCCGCCAGCGGTAAGCCGAGTTTGCCCTCCTCTGAAGATTTCCCGGCGGCAAAAGCCCCGGAAACGCTGCAAGGCCAGAACCTTTTTGTGGAAGCGGAGGTCGATAATGTAGCTCCGTACCTGGGCCAGCAAATTGTCTATATTTTTCGGTTTTACCAGGCCATTGACTTTCCGATCAACTTCCGGGGCCGCTTAGACTATCGTGCACCTTCGTTCACCGATTTTTGGAGTCAAACCGTTTTGTCCCAACCCCACTACACGACCTCGGCTGCTGAGCGCGAGTATACTGTTACGGAGGTTCGCACGGCCCTTTTCCCGGCCGGACTTAACGAAATTACAATTGAACCGGCGAGACTGGTGGTTCCTGGTGGGCTGCTTACGCCGGATGTAGTCCTGGAAACAGAGCCGATCACGATCGATGTGCAGTCGCTGCCCAAGGGAGCGCCTGAGAACTTCAACGGGGCGGTCGGGCAGTTCGAAATAAAAGCAGCGCTTAGTGCCGATGAAGGTCAGGTCAATGACACCTTGACATTAGCGATCGATATTGAGGGGGCAGGTAATATTGATGCCTTATCCGAGCCGGAACTACCTGAATTACCAACCTGGCGCCTTTTCGACAGCCAGCCCTTAACCACCGTAGAGCCGCGAGAAGACCGAGTTTACGGCGTGCGCCGATTTGAAAGGTTGATTGTGCCCGGCCAGCCGGGTCAATACACGATTCCGTCGATCAATTTTAGCTATTATGATCCTGAGGCCGGCGCATATCAGGTTATTCATACTGATCCCCTGCCGGTCACGATCCGGCCCGATGAACGCGACTCGTCTGCGGAGATAACTTCTGACACTCAATCAAGCGACCTGGCGACCGGTGACATTCGACCGCTTAAGCCGGTGCCGGCCTCGTTGGAGGGAGCGAATTTCTTTACGGTGAGTAATGTTATTTACTGGTCGTGTTGGGTTGCCCCCGTCCTGATAATTAGCGCCGTATGGGTTCTGCAGCGCCAGCGCGAGCGCTTGTTAACAGACACGGCCTATACCCGCCGCATACGGGCTCGACGTACTGCCCAAAAAATTCTGGCTCAGGCACGTCAGGCCAATGTTGATAGTTATGGACTGGCACAGCGTGCTTTACTGGGGTACCTTTCAGATAAGCTGAACCGACCCACCACCGGCTTGACGATCGAGAATCTGGTTGACCTGCTTAACCGGCACCAACTCGACCCACAGTTGATTGAACGCATCAAGACGATCTTGTATCAAATTGAAACGAGCCGGTTTGCTCCTATTGCTGCTGAGGCAACGAAGTCGTTGATCTCTGATATTCGGCACCGCATCAAGGACCACGAAAAATTTTTCGGAGGCAATCGAGAGGGAGGTCAAGTGGCTGTTGAAAACTGTGACTGTTGCGATCTTGCTCATCGGCTTCGCTTGGTTGAGGCC
>JBFGLD010000535.1:0-4947 GCA_041576335.1 Anaerolineae bacterium
CCCGAGCTGCCGCAGCCCAAGGGGTTCAATCACGGTATCTTGGTTACCGGAGGCAGCATCCTGTTCCTGGCCGGCCAGGACGCCAGTGATTCTGAGGGTCATATCGTCACGCCGGGCGATTTGGTGGGCCAGTTTGAGCAAGTACTCCACAATTTAAAGACGGTAGTTGAAGCCGCCGGGGGAACGACGCAAGACATCGTCAAGCTAAATGTCTTCGTCCGTGACCGCGATGATTACGTGGCCAAGCTCAAACCCCTGGGCCTGGTGTTTCGAAATTACTTTGGCAGTCACTATCCGACGATGGCCCTATTTGAGGTGTCGGCCTTTTTCAAGGCGGAAGCCCTGATTGAGTTGGAAGGATTTGCGGTCGTCGCTGTAAAATAAGGTTGGTTTTGCGATCACCTGTCGTTATTCATCGTTTATCTCGGACCGGGGAAAGCCGGTGTTTGAGTTAGTGGCCGGATCAAAGCCGAAATGTGTTCGTTAGCAAGTTCATTGTCGAAGCATGTGCAAGGAGGCACCCATGTTATTTAAGAGCCCATACCCGGATGTAGCCATTCCTGACGATATGATGCTGACCCGCTTTGTTCTGCATCGGGCCCAGGAGCTGGCCGATAAGCCCGCCCTGATTGACGGTCCTACCGGCCGGACGCTTACCTATAGGCAGTTAGCCGGCGCCATCCGGCTGGCAGCCGCGGGCCTGGCTCAACGCGGCTTCAAAAAAGGGGATGTCTTTGCTATCTACAGTCCTAACCTGCCCGAGTACGCCGTGGCGTTCCATGCAGTGGCCTCGCTGGGCGGCATTAACACCACCATTAACCCGCTCTACACGGTTGAAGAACTGGTCACCCAACTGAACGACGCCGGCGCGAAATTTCTACTTACGATTCCCCAATTTTTAGACAAGGCCCTCGAAGCTGCCGCCAAGTCAAAGATAGAAGAGGTGTTTGTATTTGGTGAAGCCGAAGGCGCGACTCCCTTTGCTTCCCTGCTGCAAAGTGATGGTCAGCCGCCTGAGGTTGAGATCAATCCTCGCGAAGACTTGATCGTCCTGCCCTACTCAAGCGGAACGACAGGCCTGCCCAAAGGGGTTATGTTGACTCATTACAACCTGGTGGCCAATGTGTGCCAATTAAAAGATATCGAGCAGTTTGACGAAAATGATCGGCTGATCGGGATACTGCCGTTCTTTCATATCTACGGTATGGTCGTTATTATGAGCGCAGGGCTTTATAAAGGCGTAACCCTGGTGACGATGCCCCGCTTCGACTTGGAGCAGTTTCTGCAGGTTATGCAGGATTATAGCATTACCCGGGCTTATTTAGTCCCTCCGATTGTGCTGGCCTTGGCCAAGCATCCCCTGGTTGCCAAATATGATCTCTCCAAGCTCAAATTGATCCTCTCCGGCGCTGCGCCCCTCAGCGCCGAGGTCTCAAGGGCCTGCGCCGAGCGGCTGGGCTGCCTGGTCAAACAGGGCTATGGCATGACCGAGATGAGTCCGGTGACCCACCTGGACTCCGACGATCCCCGGCAGTTGAAGCTGGGGTCGATCGGCCGCACGATTCCAAATTCGAGCAGCAAAATAGTAGATCCTATCAATCAAGCTGAATTGGGACCAAACCAAGAAGGCGAGCTCTGGGTGCGCGGTCCGCAGATGATGACGGGCTACCTCAATAATCCGAAGGCCACCGCCTTATCGATCGACGACGACGGCTGGTACCACACCGGCGACATTGCCTATGCCGACGAGGACGGCTATTTCTTCGTCGTCGATCGGCTTAAGGAGCTGATCAAATACAAGGGCATGCAAGTAGCCCCGGCTGAGCTGGAAGCGGTGCTGCTGACCAACCCGGCCATTGCCGATGCCGCGGTGATTCCCAGTCCCGACGAAGAAGCCGGCGAGATTCCCAAGGCCTTTGTAGTGCTCAAAGAGGAGATATCGCCCGACGAGATCATGGCCTTTGTGGCGCAGAAAGTTGCCCCGCATAAACGGATCCGCCGGGTCGAGGTTGTCGACCAGATTCCCAAGTCGGCCTCGGGCAAAATCTTGCGCCGGATTCTGGTCGAGCGCGAACGAGAAAAGTAAAATACCATGAATTTCGAACTAACACCCGAACAGCAGCAAATCCGGGCCGCAGCTCGCCAATTTGCCCGCGACGAGGTGGCCCCGCTGGCCCGCGAGGCGGATGAAACCGGTGAATTTCCGATGCATCTCATACGCCGTATGGGCGAGCTGGGCTTTCTGACCGGCCCTATCGAGCCGGAATTCGGCGGCGCGGGCATGGATTACACCAGCTTCGCCCTGGTGTACGAAGCGTTGGGCTGGGCCGACTCCTCCGTGCGCGGCTTTTTGGCGGTACACGCCGGCCTGGTTGCTCTGTGTATCCGCGATTGGGGCAGGCAGGAACAAAAGCGCCGCTATCTGCCGAAATTGGCTACGGGCGAGCTCGTCGGCTGCTACTGCCTGACCGAGGTCAATGCGGGCTCTGATGTCGGCAGTATGGAGGCGACGGTTCGCGAAGAGGGCGACAACTTTGTCTTAAACGGCGAGAAAATCTGGATCACCAACGGCGGCATTGCCGGCCTGGCTCTGGTATTTGCCTCGCGTGACCGCTCGGCCGGCCACCGGGGAATCTGTGCCTTCATCGTCGAGACGGATACGCCCGGTTTTCGCTGTGAACCCATGCCGGGCAAAGAGCTGGGCCATCGCGCTTCGGATCACGCTCGGGTTATATTAGACGAGTGCCGTGTCCCCAAAGGGGCCTTGCTGGGCGAGCCGGGCCAGGGCTTTAAGGTGGCCATGTCTGCCCTTGATCATGGCCGGCTGGGCGTAGCGGCCGGTGCCGTTGGCGTGGCCCAGGCCTGCCTGGATGCCTGCGTGGCCTTTGCCCGCGAGCGCCGCCAGTTTGGCCGGCGCATCGGCGATTTTCAAATGATCCAGAGCACCATTGCCGATATGGCGGCAGATGTTGAGGCCGCTCGCTTGCTGGTATTTCGGGCCGCCTGGCTGAAAGAGCAGGGCTTGCCGACAACTCGGGAAACGTCCATTGCCAAGCTGTTCGCGACCGAAGCCGCGGTGCGAGCCGCCTCCGAAGCGGTGCTGCTGCACGGTGGGCGGGGTTACTCCAATGAATACCCGGTTGAGCGCTTTTACCGCGATATAAAAGGCCTGCAAATATACGAGGGCACCAGTCATATCCAGCGCATCATCATTGCCCGCGATGTGATTGGCCGTGAGTAATTTATCCGAAAGGAGCAAATATATGAGAGCCGCAGATCTTCCGCTTTACTACAACGCTGTCGATATATTGGAGCGTAACCTGGCTAAACGAGCCAACAAAGTCGCTTTGCTGAGCCCGGAACGAGAAATGACCTTTCAGCAGGTCGCCAACGAAGCCAATCAAGTGGGCCATGCGCTCAAGAAACTCGGCGTCAGGATGGGCGATTTTGTCGGGATTCTTTCACTCGACGTGCCGGCCTGGGTGACCTCTTTTTTTGGCATCCTAAAAATTGGCGGCATCGCCATCGGGATGAATACCCTGCTCACGCCCACAGAGTATGTCTTTATGCTAAGAGACAGCCGGGCTCGAGTGCTCATCATCCATGAGGCACTACTGCCGGTCATCGAAGAGGTGCGAAACGAATTAGAATTTTTGGAACACGTGATCGTTATCGGCCAAACCAAGCGCGCGGGCGATATGGGCTACGATGATTGGATCGGCGCTGAATCGACTGAATTAGCCGCTGCCCCCACCCACCGTGATGATTTCTGCTCTTTGAATTACTCCAGCGGCACCACCGGCATGCCCAAGGGGATTTTACACGCCCATAAGGATTATCCCCTCACCTCGCAGCTGTGGGGCGTCAACGTCCTGGGACTGCGAGAGGACGACCGGACCTTTGGCGCGCCCAAGTTATTTTTTACCTTTGGCATGGGCGGGGTTCTCATCTTTCCCTGGTATGTGGGGGCCAGTGCCGTGCTGTTTCACGGGCCGCCTCGGCTGGCGACCAATGTGCTGGAGATGGTCGATCGCTACAAGCCGACCATTCTCTATAACGCACCGACCGGTTATGCGGCTATCACGGCGGTTGAGAATTTTACCGAAAAATATGATCTGTCTTCACTGCGCCTGTGCGTTTCGGCCGGCGAATCGCTGCCGGCGCCGGTGTGGCAGGCCTGGAAAGAAAAAACAGGGGTTGACATTATCGACGGTATCGGCTCGACCGAGAATTACCACATCTTTCTGTCCAACCGTCCCGGCGACATTCGCCCCGGCAGCAGCGGAAAACCATTCACCGGGTACGAGCTGAAGATTGTTGACGATGCGGGCAACGAAGTGCCGCCCGGAGAAATTGGGAACCTGCTGGTTAAAGGTGAAACCGCAGCGCTGTGGTACTTGCACCAGTATGAGCGCAGTCAAAAAACGTTCCTCGGCGAGTGGCTTTTTACCGGCGATAAATACTACGTCGACGAGGACGGCTACTACTGGCACGCCGGTCGTTCGGACGATATGTTAAAAGTGGGCGGCATCTGGGTTTCGCCCGTCGAGGTCGAGAGTACCTTAATCGGCCACGCTGCGGTTCTGGAGTGTGCCGTCGTCGGCGACGCCGACCAGGCCGACTTGGTCAAACCCAAGGCTTTTGTCGTGCTTAATGAGGGCTACACCGCTTCGGATGAATTGGCCGGCGAACTCATTAAATATTGTACCCACCATATGGCCGGGTACAAGCGCCCGCGCTGGGTCGAGTTTGTGGCTGAACTGCCCAAAACTGCGACCGGCAAAATTCAGCGGTTTAGACTGCGAACGGAGCAGTCGTCATCGTGAAAACGAGAGCCGCCGTTTTATACGAACCCAAACAGCCCCTGGTCGTCGAGGAATTGGAGCTGGAGGAACCCCGGGCGGGCGAGGTATTGGTCAAAATGGCGGCGGTGGGCTTGTGCCGCTC